>CAVDTO010000031.1:0-12678 GCA_963611895.1 bacterium | reverse complement strand
ACGTGAGCCTGGGCCTGCCCCGACCGCTCGCCTCGGGCAGCACGCCGCACACGTTTGCCGAGCATATCCAGCAGCGCACGCGCTGGGGCCGCGGCGTCATCGTCACGGCGCGCAAGCTCGGCATCATGCGGCGCCGCGGGCTCAGCTTTGCCCAGCGTACGAGCTATTGGAGCTCGGTGGCGTACTGGTACTCGCCCATCAAGAACCTCGTGTACATCCTCTCGCCGCTGCTCTTTGCGGTATTCGCCGTCCCGGTGTTTAACTGCTCGTGGCTCGACCTCGCGGTGTACTGGCTACCCATGTTCGTGGCGCAGTTCGCGTGCCTGCGCGTGGTGAGCCAGGGGAGGACCACCACCCGCTGGAGCGGTATCCACGAGACGGCGGTCATGCCGCACCTGCTGGTGCCGATCCTCAAGGAGTCGCTGGGCATCTCGCTCTCGGCCTTCAAGGTCACGGACAAGTCGGGCCCGGCGCGTCACCGCGTTTCGGACTACCGGAGCCTCGCGCCCTTCGTCGTGCTGGTGGCGCTCTCGCTCATCGGCATCGCGCGCGTCATCTGGCTGCTCACGCAGGTGTGGGCCGTGGGCCTGTTCGTGCTCCTGTTCTGGCTGGTGCGCAACCTCTATTTCTTGTGCATGAGCCTGTTCCTGGTTGACGGTCGCGATTCGGACGGCGAGAACGTCAAGGTCAAGACGTTCGAGATGGCCAAGGTCACGGTGCTTGAGGGTATCGGCACGCTGAGCGGACCTGAGCCGGGCACCGCCTATGAGGGCATGACCACGCTCTTGACCGAGCACAACGTGCGCGTGTACCTGGACGAGGCGGAGGAGCTGCGCTTGGGCTCGCAGGTGGCGCTCGAGCTCGAGTGCCCGCCGTACAGCGCGCAGCTCAAGGGCGTGGTGACGCAGGTCACGCTCTCGCGCAACGAGACCGAGCGCATGCACACGGTGGAGATCCTCGACTACGGCGAGGACTGGGGCGAGTACATGCAGATCGTCTACGACCGCGTGCCCACCCTGCCCCAAAAGCTCACCCGCGACCCAGGCCCGATCGTCTACTTCTGGCGCAATCTAGCAGCCCGCCTAGGCCGCACCGGCTGGAAGGAGTAGTGGCAACAAAGTAACGGCTTGCCCGCGACCTGCGGGACGGGCATCCGGCCCCGCATCAGCAAAGGTAACGTCAGCTCACCGGGGGAATACCCCTCAGAAACATTCCGCAGGCAAGGAAGAGGCTCCCCGCCCAACGCCCCGAAGGGGCGAGGCGGAGAGCCTCTTCCATTTGCCGAGGACGTTTCTGAGGGGTATTCCCCCGGGGAGCGTCAGGTCGACCACTCACAGGTGAGTAAAGCCGGATAACCGGCCCGAACGCCCTATGCGCTGTGCACGTCCTTGTTCGCGATCAAGCTCGTGTAGGGCAGCGACGCTTCCAGGAACGCCATGGAGCGCTCGTAGTCGCGCGCAAAGAAGCAGCTGTAGAGGGCGTCGAGCACGAACTGCACGGCGATGTGGCTCGCGAACTGCGTGATGCGGTGCTGCAGGCTCTCGCGGTCACTCACCAAAAGGTAGGCCGCAAAGCCGGGGTGCAGGCGTTTGCAGTAGGGCGTGCCGATCACGATGACGGGCACCTTGCGCTCCGAGAGGATCGGCAGCAGGCTCTTGAGGTTCTTGGCTAGGCCCGAGTACGAGATCACGATCGCCACGTGCGTGGGGTCCGAGGCCATGGCCGTGCGCATCTGCGCCTCGAAGTCCTTGTGACAGGTCGCGGTCTTGCCCGCCGAGAGAAGGCGGTCGCGGAACATGCGGCCGGGGTAGAGGTTGTGCGACTGCGAGTAGATGTCGACCTGTGCCGCCTTTTGGACGAGTTCGGCGGCGCGGTTCATGTCGTCGACGCTCAGGATCTCGCGCGTGTCGTTGAGCGTGGCCACGTAGAGGTCCTCCATGTCGGGGATGATCTCGGAAGCGACGCCGCCGGGCGCAAAGGGAAAGTTGATGTCCACGGAGGTCTCGCGCGCCTTCTCGGTTGCCAGGCGGGTGAGCTCGACCTTGAGGTCCTTGAAGCCCTCGAGCCCGAGCTTCTTGCAGAAGCGGTGGATGCTCGCCACCGAGACGTTTGCGTGCAGGGCAAATTCCTTGATGGAGAGCTTGCGGATGGACTCGCCGAGTTCGAGTGCGGAGAGACCGAGCTGCTGCTCGGTAGGGGTGAGGCCGTCTGCGGTGGTGATCTTGCGCCTGATGTCCAAAGGGTGCCCCTCTCTCGCGTGCAACGCCCCGATTGTACCCAAGGGCGGGGAGGGGGTGCGCAACGGCGCCAACGGGTGCGGGAACGTGCCGCCCGCGCGTGGTTCGCGGCGTATGGCTCCCGCTCGCGAGATCGCTTGGCCTTGCCGCCGTGGCGCCGCGCTTCATAACGCGCGTCGACATCGAGGCTCAGTAGGAGAGGGTCAGCAGAGCGCGATGCTCCTTGCTCGCAAGGGCTTTTGCACCGCTTCGTTCGTCGCCATTTGTGCTCCCGCTCACCATGCGTCGCGCGCTGCATTTCTTGGCATCCCGATACCAAAGTGCCAAATAAACGGCACCCTGCAATAACTGTGCGCCGCGAGGGCCGATATCCTCCTTCGTTGACCGCCGGTGAACGGTAGAAAAATTCGGATAAACGGTTTTCCAAAAACGTCAAAAGAGACACCTGAGATAAAAGTGTCAGTTTCCAAACCCAGACCAAACCAGCAGAACCGCAGGTCAGCGGCTTACTGCTAATTTTCGAAAAAGTGTTTGCCAAAAACAGCGGAAGCAGAAGTGATGGAGATTGGAAACACATTTTCCTAAACTTTCGTTGACGGAAAGGAGGGCAAATGGTCGAAGACGACAGCCAGATCGTGCGCTACGTGCTTGCGAACCCCGATGTATCGGCGGCGGACCTCGCAAAGCACTTCGATGTCAGCGAGCGCACCATCCGCACGTACGTCAAGCGCGCCAACGAGCGCATCGACGGTTTTGCCCATCTCGTCAAGAAGAACCGCGGCGGCTACACGGTCAAGGTCACCGACGGCCCCGCGCTCAACTCCTGGCTCGAGTCCATGCACATGAACATCTCGCGCGGCAACATGCTGCCCGAGGACCGCGTGGCCTACCTGCTGAACGACCTGCTCGACCGCACCGACTGGGTCACCGTCGACGAGCTGTGCCATGTGCTCTGCGTCTCGCGCCCGACCGTCTCGGCCGACCTCAAGCACGTGGAGAGCCGCCTCTCGGCGTTCGACCTCAAGATCGAGAAGCGCCCGCACTACGGCATCCGCGTCGTGGGCCCCGAGCTCTCGCGCCGCCTGTGCCTGGCCAACTCCGTGGTAGAGTCGCTCGCGCGCGAGGATGCCGCCAACGGCAAGGCGCCCGTGCAGAGCGCCGCCAAGAGCGAGCTCGACGTGCATACCGCCGGGAGCACCCACCGCCTCACGTCGCTCGACAAGATCGCCAAGATCGTCGACGCCGCCGTGGAGGAGTTCGACTTCCAGATCAACTCGCTCACCTACCAGAACCTGCTGGTTCATATCGCCATCGCGCTCCTGCGCATCCAGGAGGGCAACTACGTGCCCGTGGACCTCGGCGCCTCCGCCGTCATCTGCGATGAGCGCGTCAAGGACGTGGCGAACGCTATCGCTGACGCCATCAACGCCGAGCTCGGCGTGGAGCTCCCCGAGAGCGAGCGCGCCTACATCGGCATTCATCTCGCCGGCAAGGAGACCATCTCCGACGCGCCCGCCGCGAGCGACGCCTCCGCCGCCCCTTCCGAGGGCGAGGGCGGCCTCGTCATCTCCGAGGAGGTCTGGGGCGTTGTCTCCGAGATGCTCGAGGTCGTGTGGAAGTCGTTCCGCTACGACTTTAGGAACGATCTTGAGCTGCGCATGAACCTCGCGCGCCACATCGTGCCGCTCTCCGTGCGCCTGCGCTACCACCTGCACATCGACAACCCGATCCTGAGCGACATTCGCCGCCGCTACCCGCTGGCCTACTCCATGGCGCTCGACAGCTCCACGGTGCTCGCCGAGCACTACGGCGCCGCGCTCTCCGAGAACGAGGCCGGGTTCATCGCCATGGCGTTCGCGCTCTCGCTCGAGCGCCACCGCACCGAGCTCCCCAAGAAGAACATCCTCGTGGTGTGCGCCTCGGGCCGCGGCTCCGCCCGCATGCTCGAGTACCGCTACCGCCAGGAGTTCGGCGCCTACGTGGACTGCATCCAGACCTGCGACGTGGCGCATGTCTCCAAGATGGACTTCTCCAAGATCGACTACGTGTTCACCACGGTCCCCCTGCGCGAGACGCTTCCGGTGCCCGTGCGCCAGATCGAGTTCTTCCTCGACGACGCCGAGGCCCGCGAGGTGCGCCGCCTGCTGAGCGCGCGCAAGAACGCCGAGCTCGACCCAGGCTTTGCCATGCGCTTCTCGGAGGAGCTGTTCTTTGCGCACCGCGCCTTCCCGAGCAAAGACGAGGCCCTCATCTTCCTCTGCAAGCAGATGGAGAGGACCGGCCGCGTTTCCGATAACTTCACCGAGCTCGTGTTCCGCCGCGAGGCGTGCGTTGCCACGAGCTTCGGCAACAACGTTGCCATGCCGCACCCGCTCGAGCCCGTCTGCGACCGCAGCTTCGTGGCCGTGGCGCTGCTCGACGAGCCGCTCGACTGGGGTAAGGGTTCCGTGAGCGCCATCTTCCTCGTGGCCATCTCCACCGAGGACAACGAGCAGCTCGGCGGCATGTTCGACCTGTTCGCCGAGACCTTCAACGACAGCGAGGCCATCTCCGGCCTGCTCGAGGACCAGAGCTTCAAAGGGCTCATGGAGATGTTCGCGGCCCACGTTCGCAAGCAGGCGAGCGAGCCGGCCACCACTTAAGGCACCTCGCCGGTTGGTTCGCCAGCCGGTGCAGATAGCAAGGAATGCACGTACGTAAGTACACGAAAGGAGGAAAGAACATGGCAGAAGAAACGCAGGACACCGAGATGATCTCGTTCGGGCTCATCGCAGCCGCCGGTCAGGCGCGCAGCTGCGCGTTCCAGGCTCTCGAGGCCGCCAAGGAGGGCGACTTCGAGAAGGCCGACGAGCTCATGGCCGAGGCCGAAAAAGGCGGTCTCGACGCGCACGAGCAGCAGACGAAGCTCTTGGTGCAGGAGGCGAACGGCAACCACGTCCCCGTCGACGTGATGCTCGTTCACGCTCAGGACCACCTCATGACCTCGATGCTCGCTCGCGAGCTGATCTCCGAGATCATCGAGCTCCGTCGTGAGGTCGCGGCAAAGTAGCCGCACGGCAGCGCAGGGCGGGGTAGTCCCGCTCCTGCCGGCGGCGCCGCAAGCCGTCAACGTTTAACAGCCGGCATGAACCGGCACAAAAGATGGGAGTCATCATGAAGGTTTTGCTCGTATGCGCAGGCGGTATGTCCACCAGCATGCTCATGAAGAAGATGGAGAAGTACGCTGCCGAGAAGGGCATCGCCGACTTCTCGATCGACGCCACCGGCGTGGGTGACCTCAAGAAGGCCGCCGATGCCGAGATCATTCTTCTTGGGCCCCAGATCTCCTACCAGGAGAAGAACGTCCGCAAGAAGGTCGGCGACGACAAGCCGCTCGCCGTCATCCCGATGGCCGACTACGGCCGCGGCAATTGCGACAACATCTTCAAGCTCATCAACGAGACCCTCGCCTAGGGCGAAGGCTCTCATTTAGGCAAGACCAGGTGACGCAGCATCATGGCTAAGAAAAAGAAGAAGGCCAGGGCCCACATCCCCACGCCCGAAGAGGTCCAGAGGCGTCGGAACATCATGTCCGACGAGGAATGGGAGCGCCGCGAGCTCAACGAGCGGAACCTCAAGATCCGCAACGCCAAGAACACGCGCTTCATGTTCGTGCGCTACGGCGCGAGCGCCATGGCGTTCATCAACCTCTATTGGGCGGCCCTCATCGTGTTCGGCGGGTTCACCCCCGCCATCGCGGTGCCCGTGGCCCAGATGGCCGGCTTCGTGGTCGTCGTCCTCGAGTGCGTCCGCATCCTGCACAAGCAGTCGGACTTCCTCAAGGCGACCTTCTACATCGCATGCGCTTCCATGATCGTCGACCTCATCGTCGTCGGCGTCACCCTCTTGCTGGGGAAGGACATCTTCTTCCCCTTCTTCTCGACCGGAACGGTGGGCGTCGCCTTCGTGCTCGTCTGCCTCGCAGTAAAGCTCGTGATCGTGCGCAAGGTGCTGCGCGTGCGCGACGGCCACGATAAGGCTTACGACCGGTATATCGAACTACTATCGGAATAAGGGAGTCTAATATGTTCGATTTCCTGGAGAAGTACATCATGGGTCCCATGATGAAGTTCTCGCAGCTTCGCTTCGTCCGCGCCATTACCCAGGCCGGCATGTCGACGATCGCCTTCACGATCGTCGGCTCCATGTTCCTCGTTCTTTCCGTCCTTCCGCAGGCATTCCCCGTGCTCACCGGTATCTGGGCGGCCTCCTTCGACCACATCACCCCGCTCTACATGGCGGCCTACAATGCGTCGATGGGCGTCATCTCCGTGTACTTCCTCGTGGTCACCACGTATGAGTACGCCAAGATCATCGCCGAGGAGGACGAGGTCAACATCAACCCCGTCACCGCTGTGGGCATGGGCTTCTTCGCCCTGTTCATGCTGATGACCGAGTACACGTTCAAGGACGGCACCTTCGCTCTGGCCTCCGATGCCAAGAACGGCATCTTCAACGGCTACGATTGCACCGGCTCGGGCGGCCTCGCCGACCTCGCCGCCATCGGCATCTTCACCGCGTTCATCGTCTCCTGGTTCGTCGTCAAGGTCTATGAGCTCTGCGTCAAGAAGAACATCGTCATCAAGATGCCCGAGTCCGTGCCCGAGGGCGTCTCCCGCGCCTTCACCGCTCTCGTGCCTGGTGGCATGATCGCGCTCATCTGCATGGTCGTTAACGGCGTTCTCACCGTGCTCGGCACCAACATCTACGACCTCATCGCCATCCCCTTCGGCTTCGTGGTCAACCTCACCGGTACCCTCCCGGGCCTGCTCGTGATCTACTTCCTGATCCACGCCCTCTGGCTCGTCGGCATCCACGGTGCCACCATCGTTACCTCGCCGCTTACCGCCATCACCCTTGCCAACGTTGCCACCAACGTCAACGGCGGCTGCCAGGTGTTCGCGGGCGAGTTCAACAACGCCTTCATCACCATCGGTGGTTCGGGCGGCACCCTGGGCCTCTGCCTGTTCATGTGCTTCCTTGCTAAGTCCGACCAGCTCAAGTACCTTGGCCGCTCGGCCATCGTCCCGGGTCTCTTCAACATCAACGAGCCCCTGCTCTTCGGTATCCCCATCGTCTACAACCCCAACCTGGCCATCCCGTTCTTCCTGGCTCCCATGGCCGAGGTCGTCATCGCCTTCTGCGCCATCACCTTCGGCATCGTGCCGCCCGTGATCGTCCAGATGGCCTGGCCGACCCCCGTCGGCATCGGCGGCTTCCTGTCCACCGGTGGCGACTTCCGCGGCGCCCTTCTCGCCGTGGTCTGCGCTTGCGTGTCCGCAGCCATCTACTTCCCGTTCTTCAAGGCCTACGACGCCAAGCTCCTCGCCGAGGAGAAGGAGGCCGAGACCGAGGCCGAGGCTGCCTAAGGGCTTGCGCCCTTGCGTGCTGAGCCGGTGACGCAGCCCCGGCTCCGCGCAACTTGAACCCGCGCGCTGCGTGTATGCGGCGTGCGGGTTTTTTGGCGGCGTATCCGGCGCGCTGACCGGATACGCCCCCGCCTGGCATTTGCGTTTCGCTCGAATGCCAGCCGGGGGCGGCTCACACGATCGCCCGTACGCAATGCGAAAGAGAGGATACGCGCATGGCTTTTCCTGAAGGATTCCTGTGGGGCGGTGCCGTGGCGGCACACCAGCTCGAGGGCGGCTTCGACTGCGACGGCAAGGGCCTTTCGTGCATGGACGTGACCACCTCCGGCGACCAGACGCATCTGCGCAGGTTCACCGGCGAGGAGATCCCCGGTGAGAACTACCCCAACCGCGAGGCGATCGACTTCTACCACCGCTACGAGGGCGACATCGCGCTCATGGCCGAGATGGGCTTCAAGTGCTTCCGCACCTCCATCGCCTGGAGCCGCATCTTCCCGAACGGCGACGACGAGCAGCCCAACGAGGGCGGCCTGGCGTTCTACGATCGTCTCTTCGACTGCTGCCTCTCGCACGGCATCGAGCCCGTCATCACGCTCAGCCACTTCGAGGTGCCGCTGAACCTCGTGAACAAGTACGGCGGCTGGCGCGACCGTCGTCTCATCGACTTCTTCGTGAAGTTCGCCACCACCTGCTTTGAGCGCTACAAGGACAAGGTCACCTACTGGATGACCTTCAACGAGATCAACAACCAGGCCAACTACGACGAGGACTACGCGCTCCTCGCTGACTCGGGCATCGTGATGCGCGAGGGCGAGAACCGCGAGCTCACCATGTACCAGGCCGCCCACTACGAGCTCGTCGCCAGCGCCAAGGCCGTGGCCATCGGTCACGCCATCAACCCGAACTTCCAGATCGGCGCCATGATCGCCATGTGCCCGATCTACCCGGCCACCTGCAAGCCCGAGGACATCCTCATGGCGCAGAAGGCCATGGAGCGCCGCTACTACTACGCCGACGTGCACGTGCGCGGCGACTACCCGGCCAACATCGTGGCCCTGTGGGACCGCAAGGGCTATGAGCTCGACATTACCGCCGAGGACATGATCTCCATCGCCAACGGCTGCGTTGACTACATCGGCTTCAGCTACTACATGAGCTTTGCCACCGAGTACAAGGGCGCCGAGGTCAACCCGCACTACGAGTACGTTGAGCAGCGCGACCTCGTGAGCAACCCCAACCTCAAGAAGAGCGACTGGGGCTGGCAGATCGATCCGGTGGGCCTGCGCTACGCGCTCAACTGGTTCACCGACATGTACGACATCCCGCTGTTCATCGTGGAGAACGGCTTTGGCGCCTACGACAAGGTCGAGGAGGACGGCTCGATCCACGACCCGTACCGCTCCGACTACCTGCGCGCGCACATCGAGCAGATGAAGCTCGCCGTGGAGGAAGACGGCGTGGACCTCATGGGCTACACCCCCTGGGGCTGCATCGACCTCGTCTCGGCCGGCACGGGCCAGATGGACAAGCGCTACGGCTTCATCTACGTGGACAAGAACGACGCCGGCGAGGGCACGCTCGAGCGCTCCCGCAAGGACAGCTTTGCCTGGTACAAGCACGTGATCGAGACCAACGGCGAGGAGCTGTAAGGTTTCGGTCCGCCCATAAGGCAGCCCTCCTTTCCGAGCCGGCCGGTAGTGTGCAGCGATGCATGCGGCCGGCCGGCTTTTTGCTCGGGGCGGGGTTTTGGCCGGGCGCGACGTTCGCGCTTACGACCGTGTTTTGGTGCGGCCGTTGCGGGGGAGCGGGCGATGCATAGCTTGCGATTCGCGAGCGCCTGCGGTTTGCGCGGCGGCGTGCGAAGCGGGACGCGAGCGGCTTTTCGGAAACGGGTTTTCCGATGGGTGTCAGTAAGTGTCAGCCGAGGGCGGCGTTGCGCCGCGCCGTTCGAAAAGAAGTGTCAGTTTGTGCCGCTGAGCTGCTGTTGGGCACTCGCTGCACCTAGTATGTACGCCGCGTTTGAGGCGCTTCGGAGCACCGGTCTGGTGGCTCCGCGGCGCGAACGGGGCTTACGGCGCATGAGCGGTAAGCCCTGCGCTCGGCCGAGAGCCGAGAGCCTTGAGTGCAAGGGCGGGTGCTCCGGGCCGCATGGCGGCCGGGCGCCCGTTGGGAGTCGGGGAGCGGGCCCGTTTGCACGGGCAGCTCCATTTTTATGGGCCCGCGTCGCGGGCGATGGGAGTGTGAGGATGAAGGGTCTGCAGCTGCGCTATAGTGCGCTCCAGGGGTTCTTTTGGGTCTCAACATGCGTGACCTGCGCATTCGTGGCCATCTTCTTGCAGTACAAGGGGTTTGCCAACACGCTGATCGGCGTCACTACGGCCGTGGCCTGCGTGGTCTCCATCTTCTTGGGGCCGGTGCTCTCGTCCTCGCTCCAAAAGATCGAGTGGCTCACGATCCCGCGCCTGCTCAACATCGCCTTCATCACCATGTGCGCCACGTTCGTGCTCATCAGCTTCTTGCCCGTGCCGCACATCGTGATCATGGTGGTCTACATCTACATCTATGCCATGCTCATGTCGCTCCCGCCGATGCTCTCGCAGGTGGCGATGGGTTACGTGCGCCGCGGCCAACAGCTCAATTTCGGTCTCGCGCGCGGCACGGGCTCCATCAGCTACGCCATCACGGCCGTGGTGGCGAGCCGCCTTGTTGAGGGACTCAACCCGCTCGTGCTCGCACCCTTCTTCGTGATCGCCTCGGCCATCACGCTCTTTTTGGCGAACACGTTGCCAGGCTACACCGAGGAGGCGCCCGCACCCAAGCATGATGACGAGGCTGCCGCGCCCGCCGATAAGCCGGTCGGGCTCCTCGGCTTCATCAAGCGCTACCCGCTGCTCATACTCGTGCTCTTGGGCTTCTGCCTCGACTTCATCGCATCCTCGCCGCTCTCGGTCTACCTTATCAACATCGTCGAGAACCTCGGCGGCGACACGGCGATCCTCGGCATCGGCACCTTCTGCATGGCGGCGAGCGAGCTGCCCATGATGACCCTCATGCCGCGCCTTCGCCGCAAGCTCGGCACCGGCGCGCTCTTCATGATCGCGGCCGTCGCCTACGTGATCCGCAACGGGCTCGTGTGCACGGCGACGAGCGTTCCCATGGTGCTCGTGGGCCTCGTGTTCCAGGGCCTCTCGTACGGCATCCTCATGTCGCTCCTCTCGTACTACGTGGCGGAGGAGTGCGGCGTGGCCGACGAACTGCTCGGCCAGACGTTCATCGCCGTCATGACCACGGGCATCGGCGCCTCGGTGGGCAACCTCTTGAGCGGCGTGCTCATCGACTCCTTCGGCATCGGCGCCATGCTCACCTTTGCCCTGGGCGCCACGATCGCGGGCTCTGCGACCCTCTTTGCGGCCGGCGTGCTGCAGCGCCGCCGCGAAGGTGTCAAAAAGTGTCAGGCGCAAACGGTTTAGCACTCCTACGTGCGAAAAGAAGTTTCTAATGCGCCCGCGCGGCTTGTGGCCGACCGCACGCGGAGCAGATACTAGGGCCATGAGCAAAGGGGCCCGTGCCCGTTCGCATTCCCATCTCGGACGGGTGCGGGGCCTTTTGCCAACACGTTGAATCGCCGCGGCGGAGCGCTGCGGCTCGGTGCGAGATTTTAAGGAGACGCACATGGCAAGCATCAAATTCCCCGAGGGCTTCTTCTGGGGCGGCGCCACCGCCGCCAACCAGTTCGAGGGCGCCTGGAACGTCGACGGCCGCGGCCCGTCGGTCGACGACCACTTCATGGGCGGTTCCTACGAGAAGCCGCGCGAGATCACGCTCGACATCGATCCCAACAAGCTCTACCCCAACCACGACGGCATCGACTTCTACAACCACTACGAGGAGGACATCGCCCTCTTTGCCGAGATGGGCTTCAACATGTTCCGCATGTCCATCTCGTGGAGCCGCATCTTCCCCAACGGCGACGACGCCGAGCCCAACGAGGCCGGCCTCGCCTTCTACGACCGCGTGTTCGACTGCCTCAAGAAGCACGACATCGAGCCGCTCGTGACCCTCAGCCACTACGAGATGCCCTACCACCTGGTGGAGAAGTACAACGGCTGGGCCTCCCGCGAGCTCATCGGCTTCTTTGAGAAGTACTGCCAGACCGTGTTCGACCGCTACCAGGACAAGGTCAAGTACTGGCTCACCTTCAACGAGATCAACTGCGGCACCCAGGACATGGGTAACCTGTTCGAGACCAGCATGATCCAGGGCTTCGAGGGCCCGGCCTCCGCCGTGCACACCTCGGCCCAGCAGCGCTTCCAGGCGCTCCACCACCAGTTCGTGGCGAGCGGTCGCGTGGTGCGCTACGCCCACGAGCACTTCCCGCAGTTCAAGATGGGTAACATGGATTGCTTCATCCTCTCCTACGCCGCCACGTGCGACCCGGCGGACGTCCTCGCCACCATGCAGGAGATGAACACCATGAACTGGTACTGCTCCGACGTGCAGGTGCGCGGCAAGTACCCGTTCTACGCCAAGCGCTTCTGGGCCGAGAACGACGTCGAGCTCGAGTGGGCCGACGGCGACGCCCAGGACATCGCCGACGGCAAGGTCGACTTCTACACCTTCAGCTACTATATGTCGGGCACCGTGGGCACCCACAAGGACCACGAGCTGACCGAGGGCAACATGACCTTCGGCGGCAAGAACCCCTACCTCAAGAGCACCGACTGGGGCTGGCAGATCGACCCGACGGGCCTGCGCATCGCCCTCAACGAGATCTACGCCCGCTACGAGATCCCCCTGATGGTCGTGGAGAACGGCATGGGCGCCTACGACGAGGTAGAGGCCGACGGTTCCATCCACGATCCCTACCGCATCGCCTACCTGCAGGATCACGTCAAGGCCATGGGCGAGGCCATCGCCGACGGCGTCGACCTCATCGCCTACACCTGGTGGGGCCCCATCGACCTGGTCTCCGCGGGCACCGGCGAGATGCGCAAGCGCTACGGCTTCATCCACGTCGATAAGTACGACGACGG
>CAVDTO010000030.1:0-12799 GCA_963611895.1 bacterium | reverse complement strand
GGCGAGATGCGCAAGCGCTACGGCTTCATCTACGTGGACGCCGCCGACGACGGCTCGCCCAACGGCAGCTACAAGCGCTACCGCAAGGACAGCTTCTACTGGTACGCGAAGGTCTGCAAGAGCAACGGCGAGGACCTTTCCTAACCGCCGACGGGCGGCCGCGGCAAGGCGGCCGCCTGCACCAGATGCGCCGGCGCGCGGGCGCAGCTCGCTGAGCGCGCGGGCGTTGGCACAAATCCGCAAGCAAACGAGAGGAACGAGATGTCTTTCCCCGAGAACTTCCTGTGGGGCGGCTCCATCAGCGCGGCCCAGGTCGAGGGCGGCTGGGACGAGGGCGGCAAGAGTCCCGTCCAGGTCGACTACGCCGGCCCCGACGCGGGCATCGGCCTGCGTCCCATCTACTACCGCGCCGCCGACGGCTCGCGTGGCGTGATGACGCAGTTCAGCCGCCTGCCCGAGGGCGCCAGCTACGAGCTCTTCGACGACGTGAGCTACACCAACCACGACGCCACCGACTTCTACCACCACTGGCGCGAGGACCTGGCGCTCTTTGCCGAGATGGGCTTTTCCACCTTCAACACCACGGTGAGCTGGGCGCGCATCTACCCGCACGGCGTCGCCGGCGGCGTGAACCAAGAGGGTGTGGAGTTCTATCGCGAGGTCTTCACCGAGGCCCGCCGCCTGGGCATGGACCCGGTCATCACCCTCTACAAGTACGACGAGCCCGTCTACTTTGAGCAGACCTACGGTGGCTGGGAAAACCGCGCCATGATCGACGAGTTCGTGGCCTTTGCGCGCACCTGCTTCACCGAGTACAAGGGCCTGGTGGACAAGTGGCTCACCTTCAACGAGATCAACGTCATCATGATGTTCTATCCCGAGGAGGGCAGCCGCATCGCCGAGGTGCACAACCAGATGGTGGCCGCGGCCCTCTCGGTGCAGGCCGCACACGAGATCGACCCGAGCATCAAGGTGGGCTGCATGGTCGCGGGCCAGTGCTCCTACCCCTACACCTGCGACCCGGCCGACGCGCTCGCCAACCAGCAGACCACGCAGGAGCGCTTCTTCTATTGCGCCGACACCATGGTCCGCGGCGTGTATCCCAGCTGGGCCCCGCGCGTCTGGAAGCAGCACAACGCGCCCGACTTTGCGGTCAGCGCCGAGGACGCCGCCACGCTCAAGGCGGGCAAGAGCGACTTCTTGGCCTTCTCGTACTACAGCTCGGCCATCGTCACCACGCACGAGGTCGAGGGCGACGAGGTCACGGGCAACCTTTCCACCAGCGTCAAGAACCCCTACCTCAAGGCGAGCGAGTGGGGCTGGCAGATGGACGCGACGGGCTATCGCTACTTCCTCAACGTCATGAACGACCGCTACGACGTGCCGCTCTTCGACGTGGAGAACGGACTTGGTGCCATCGACGAGCCGGTTGAAGAAGACGGCGAGCTGCGCATCCACGACGACTACCGCATCGATTACCTGCGCAACCACATCAAGAACCTCAAGGCCGCCATCGAGGAAGACGGCGTGGACATCTTTGGCTACACCACCTGGGGCCCAATTGACCTTACGGCCTTCACCACGGGCCAGCTCAAGAAGCGCTACGGCTTCATCTACGTGGACCGTCACGACGACGGCACCGGCGACTTCAGCCGCCACCGCAAGGACAGCTTCTTCTGGTACCAGAAGGTCTGCAAGAGCAACGGCGACGTTCTCGATTGATGGGCCTGTATTTCCGCATGGCGAGCATGAGCCGCTAGCGCGGACCGCAAACTGCAAGAGAAAGGAACCCGCCATGTTGCTCTGCCCCAGCCTCATGTGCGCCGACTTCGGCAACCTCCGCGCCCAGGTGGAGGAGCTCGACGCCGCCGGCGCCGACATCTTCCACTGCGACATCATGGACGGCACGTTCGTGCCGAACATCACCATGGGCGCGATGGACGTGAGGGCCGTGCGCGCCGCCACGAGAAAGCCCGTCGACGTGCACCTCATGATCGAGGACCCGGCCGAGAAGGTCGACCTCTTCCTCGACGCGGGCGCCGACATCGTCTACATCCACCCGGAGTCCGAGCGCTACGTGGTGAAGACGCTCGCCCACGTCAAGGAGCGCGGCGCCGCCCCGGGCCTCGTCATCAACCCCGACACCTCCATCGAGACCGTCGAGGAGATGCTGAACCTGGTGGACTACGTGATGGTCATGACCGTGAACCCCGGCTTCGCGGGGCAGCGGTTCATCGAGTTCACGAAGAGGAAGGTGGCGCGCCTCGCCGCCCTCAAGGGCGAGTACGGCTTCCGCCTCATGATCGACGGCGCCTGCAGCCCGTCCGTGGTGCGCGAGCTCTCGGCGCTCGGCGCCGACGGCTTCGTGCTCGGCACGAGCGCGCTGTTCGGCAAGGGAATCGGATACGCGGAGTGCCTCGAGAACCTCCGCGAGGGAAAGGACTACTAGAAGATGAGGATCGCAATCGGAAACGACCACGTGGCCGTCGGGCTCAAGAACGTCATCAAGGAACACCTGGAGGCCAAGGGCCACGAGGTCGTGGACTTCGGCACGAACTCCGCCGAGCGCTTCGACTACCCGATCAGCGGCTACAAGGTCGGCAAGGCCGTCGCTAGCGGAGACTGCGATCTCGGCGTGCTCATCTGCGGCACGGGCGTCGGCATCAGCCTGGCCGCCAACTCCGTGCGGGGCGTGCGCGCCGTCGTGTGCTCCGAGCCCTACAGCGCAAAGCTCAGCCGCCAACACAACAACACGAACATCGTGGCCTTCGGCGCCCGCGTGGTCGGTACCGAGCTCGCCAAGATGATCGTGGACGAGTGGCTCGCCGCCGAGTACGAGGGCGGCCGCCACCAGCGCCGCATCGACATGATCGCCGAGATCCGCGAGACCCAGGGCCTCAAGGCCGTCGACGAGGCGGAGTAGCCGCCGCCAGCCGCAGCCTGCCGACGGGTGCGGACCCGGCTCCGCCGCCACCGGGGGAAGGGGCTGCGGCGGGAGCCGGAAGGCCGGTTGGGCCTAGGGGCGTGCGCTTGTTTACAGCTGCGGCGAGAAGTCGCACGCCCGCCTTTGGCCTCGCCTAATGGCTGTTATCTAATGGCAAGCAACTTGCCGTTGCGGAGCAAGGTCGTGTTCGCCTCTTCAGCCATGAAACGAAAAGCCGCGCGGCCCATCTGAGCCGCGCGGCTTGTTATTTGCGAGTTGACGTATTTTCCGTAAGCGTCAGGGTCGGGGCGTCTTCGCTCCTAGGCCAGCCCCTCGGCCTTCTTTGCTGCGAGGATGGCGTCGATGAGCACGGCCACGCCGCGGTCGTTGTTGCTCGGCACCTGGAACTCGGCGTGCTCGTGCATGTGCTCCTCGGCGTTGGCAACCACAAAGCTGTGGCCGACCTTCTGGAGCATGGGGATGTCGTTGTAGGTGTCGCCCACGGCGGCGGCGTCCTCGATGCCGATGCCGAGCTTCTCGCAGAGGCGCTCGAGCCCCGAGCCCTTGTTGACGCCCAGGTTCATGCAGTCGATCCACTCGCGCCCGGCGTTGGTGATGAACACCTCGGAGCCAAAGGTAGGCTCCCAGAGCTCGCGGAAGCTCGGCTCGGCGTCCCAGCCGGGGAAGTAGATCGAGCTCTTGTCGGACTCGGGGGAGAGGCCCTCGAAGGTATCCACGTAGCGGATGTCCTTGTAGTACTTGTAGAGCGCGTCGGTGTGCTCGCGGTCGCTCTCGAGGACGTACGCCTTGTCGAAGCAGCAGAGCACGGGCACGGCGTTCTCCTGCTCGCAGGCGAGGCCGAGGATGCGGTGGTAGAGCGCGGGCTCCATGAGGCTGCGGAAGATGCTCTCACCCTTGTAGATCAGGTCGCCGCCGTTGTCGGGGCAAAAGGCGATCGAGTCCGCGTTCTCGGGGAACGCCATCTTGAGCGTGGGGCCTGGCCGGCCGCTCGCAGGGCAGAACACCACGCCGGCCTCGGTGAGCGCGGCGATGCGCTCTGCCATGCCCTCGGGTTGCGAGCCGTCGTCAGCGAGCAGGGTGAGGTCCATGTCGACGGCCAGGAGCTTGATATCGGCAAGGCGGGCGTCTTCGGTGTAGCTCTTGATCATGCGTCCTCCAGGTGCTTGTGGATTGCTCGGACCAGTTTACACCGGCCATGCGGCAGGGCACCGGGCGGATGGGCGAGCGTGCTGGGTGTTCGCGCACATCTCTGTGTCTAAAGAAGCAGAATGCCGCCTGGGAACCGGGGGAGCGTGGCGATAACGCGTGTCGCTCGGCCAGCCGCCCTGCTCCGCGCCGCCCCGCCGTCCCGCAAACGCGTCCCGCCGCTCCGCGTTTGCGCGCGTTGTGCGCATGCGCGCCCCGGTCGGAAAAACGTTTGCACTCTCGCACGCTAAAGCATAGACTCGGTAAAGCGCTTTTTGCGCCGGTGCGGCCCCGAGCGTCGCGCCGAAGGAACACATTGCTCCACTAGCTATCAAGGGTGAAAGGAAGCAAACATGAGCAAGGATAAAGTCGTTCTGGCCTACTCCGGTGGCCTCGACACCTCCGTCATCGTCAAGTGGCTCCAGGTCGAGCGCGGTCTCGACGTCGTCGCCATCACCGGCAACGTCGGCCAGGACGAGAAGGACCTCACCTGGATCGAGCAGAAGGCGCGCGACATGGGCGCCGTGCACTCCGAGGCCGTCGACATGCGCGAGGAGTACGCCGAGAACTACCTCACCCGCGCCATCAAGGCCAACGCCAAGTACCAGCGTGTCTACCCGCTGCTCTCCGCTCTCTCGCGTCCGCTGATCTCCAAGCGCATCGTCGACATCGCACACGAGACCGGCGCCAAGTACGTCGCCCACGGCTGCACCGGCAAGGGTAACGACCAGGTGCGCTTCGAGACCGAGATCCGCGCCCTCGACCCCTCCCTCGAGATCATCGCCCCGGTTCGCGTCTGGGACCTCACCACGCGCGACTCCGAGATGGACTGGGCCGAGGCCCACGGCGTGCCCGTGCCCACCACCAAGAAGAAGCCCTACTCCATCGACGACAACCTCTGGGGCCGCGCCATCGAGTGCGGCGTGCTCGAGGACACCTGGAACGAGCCGCCTTCGGACATCTGGACGATGACCAACGATCCCAAGGACTGCCCCGATGAGCCCGAGACCGTCGTCATCTCGTTCGAGAAGGGCATCCCCTGCGCCATCAACGGCGAGAAGATGAGCCTGCTCGACGTGGTCATCAAGGCCAACGAGATCGCCGGCCGCAACGGCTACGGCCGCATCGACATGGTCGAGAACCGCGTTGTGGGCATCAAGAGCCGCGAGTGCTACGAGTGCCCGGGCGCCCTGCTGCTCATCACGGCCCACGAGACCATGGAGCAGATGTGCCTCGACGTGAACACCCAGAAGACCAAGCGCGAGCTCGACGACCAGTGGGCCGACCTCGTGTACAACGGCCTCTGGTTCAGCCAGGCCAAGCTCGCGATTGACGCCTACAACGACTACGCCTCGCAGTTCGTCACCGGCGACGTGCGCATCAAGCTCTGCAAGGGCGGCCTGTTCATCGACGGTATGCGCTCGCCCTACAGCCTCTACGACTACAACCTGGCCACCTACGACGCGGGCGACACCTTTGACCACACCGCCTCGCGCGGCTTTATTGCCCTGCACGGCCTCGAGAACCAGACCTGGTCGAGGATTCAGGGTCCCAAGTCGGGCAACACCCCGATCTACTAAGCGGCAACCTGCTAAGCTAGTTCGCATGGGCGGCGCGTTCGGTTCTCCCGGCGCGCCGCGTTTTTTGTTTCACGTTACGAAAGGGGAGCTCGATGGCTCTTTGGGGAGGTCGTTTTGAGGAGGGCGTGGCCGAGGTCACGCAGGAGTTCGGCGCGTCGCTGCCGGTCGACAAGCATCTCTACCGCCAGGACATCGCGGGGTCCAAGGCCCACGCGCGCATGCTCGCCAACCAGGGCATCATCAGCGCCGAGGACGCCGAGCAGATCCGTGCTGGGCTCGACGGCATCCAGGCCGACATCGATGCCGGCAACTTCACCTTCGACATCAACGACGAGGACATCCACATGTCCATCGAGAGCGAGCTCACGCGCCGCATCGGCGAGGCCGGCAAGCGCCTGCACACGGGCCGCTCGCGCAACGACCAGGTGGCGACCGACACGCGCCTGGCCTGCAAGGCGCTCGCCCGCGAGCTCATGGACGCCAACCTGGAGCTCCGCCGCCAGCTCGTGGCCGCGGCCGAGAAGCACGACGGCGTGATCCTGCCGGGCTACACGCACCTGCAGCACGCCCAGCCGGTGCTCTTTGCCCACCACATGCTCGCCTACGTGTGGATGTTCACGCGCGACTTCCGCCGCCTTTCTGCCGCGTTCGAGGCCGCTGACGCCTGTCCGCTCGGCGCCGCCGCGCTCGCCGGCACCACCTACCCGCTCGACCGCCAGCAGACGGCCGCCGAGCTCGGGTTCACCGACGTGACCCCCAACTCGCTCGACGCGGTCTCTGATCGCGACTTCCTGCTCGACCTGCACTTTGCCGGCTCGGTCATGGCCATGCACCTCTCGCGCCTTTCCGAGGAGATCGTGCTCTGGAGCAGCTCGGAGTTCGGGTTCATCACGCTCTCCGACAGCTTCTCCACCGGTTCCTCTATCATGCCGCAGAAGAAGAACCCCGACTTTGCCGAGCTCATCCGTGGCAAGACCGGCCGCGTGTACGGCAACCTCGTGCAGCTGCTCGTGACCATGAAGGGCCTGCCGCTCGCTTACAACAAGGATCTGCAGGAGTACAAGGAGGGCGCGCTCGACACCGCCAAGACGCTCTGCCAGTGCCTCTCCGTCATGTCGGGCATGATCGAGACCATGACGGTCAACGAGGACGCCATGCGCCGCGAGTGCGGCGTGGGCCACCTGGCCGCCACCGACGTTGCCGACTACCTTGCCAAGCGCGGTCTGCCGTTCCGCGAGGCGCACGCGGTGGTGGGGCACCTGGTGCTCACTTGCGAGAAGCGCGGCTGCAACCTGGAGGACCTGCCGTTCGAGGTGTTCGAGGAGGCGAGCCCGCTCTTTGAGCGCGACATCACCGAGGCGCTCGACATCCCCGCGATCGTGGCCGCCCGCACCACCGAGGGCGGAACGGCTCCCGCCGCGGTTGCCAAGCAGCTCGAGCGCGCCAAGGGCGCCCTCGCCATGGACGAGGCCGCCTTCGAGGGGCTTTCTCCGGTCGTGGAAATGGGAGTGCTGTAGCGTTCGGGCCGGTTATCCGGCTTGCTCACCTGCGATAGTTTGACCTGACGCCCGCCGGGGAGATACTTCCGGAAACGTCCTCGGCAAATGTCGGCGCCCCGTCGCCTCGCCCCTTCGGGGCGTTGGGCGGCGGGGCGCCTCCTTGCCTGCGGAATGTTTCCGGAAGTATCCCCTCACGGCGAGCTGGATAAAGGACGCCACGCCTGCCAAGACGGAGGAGAAGAGCTTGCCCAAGACCGTGACCAAGATCGTGACGACGATCCTTGGGCCCGACGTGCTGCCTGCCCCGACGTGCTGCCTGCCACTGCCGACCCCACAAGTCTCATCGCGGACCTCGCCGCCATGATCGGCTCGGCAGCCGCGGCAACGGGCCTGCGCCGTCGCCATCGTAGGTAGGTTGCGGCGCATGTTGAGTAAGGCGGTCGATCTGTTCAGATAACGGGCCGGCCGCCTTTATAGGTGGATAGCCGACGTATTTGGGCAAAACGGCAGGCTCGTTCAGTAACGGGTCGGCCGTTTCTTCTTTGATGCATGGGCGTGCTCACCTGGATACTGCTGCGTATCGAACGTCCGGCTTGTTTGCAGGCGAGCAAGACTGCCCTCATGGGTGACTTCGATTTCCTCGGGGAGTGAGGGCTAATCCCTGGGCTCCACGCGGGATTATCCCTACCGTTCGCGGAATACAACTTGTTCGAACAAGTCTAGGCAAAACGCCTGTTATTTCAACTGATTTTCGTAAAATACGCAGCTTATAGGTCGTTGTGGGCTGCCGTTTACCTATCTCGTCATTATTGGTGAGTCGTTTTACCATTACACTTTATCAACAGGTGTTAACCTTTTCATGTTTTACAACCAAGGAGGACATTATGGGTCTGTTCGACATGTTCAAGAAGAAGGCCGAGCCCGAGGCTCCCGCCGCTCCCGCCAAGCCTGCGGCCGTTGCAGTCGCGCCCGAGGCCGGCACCGTTTACGCTCCCGTGAGCGGCCGTGCTGTCGCGCTCGCGAGCGTGCCCGACCCGGTGTTCAGCACCGAGGTGCTCGGCAAGGGCTGCGCCATCTGGCCGGACGGCGACACCGTCTACGCTCCCGTGAGCGGCACCGTGACCGTGACCATGGGCCACGCCGTGGGCCTCGCGGGCGACGACGGCACCGAGGTCCTCGTGCACGTGGGCATCGATACGGTCGACATGCAGGGCAAGGGCTTTGAAGGCTTCGTTAATCAGGGCGACAAGGTCGTTGCCGGCGAGCCGCTGCTCAAGTTCGATCGCGCCGCCATCGCCGAGGCCGGCTACAAGGACTGCGTGATGCTCATCGTGTCCAACTCCGCTGAGTATGCGACCGTCGATATGAAGGCCGAGGCTGAGAGCCAGGTTGCCGCAGGCGACGCCGCGCTCGCCGTCGCCAAGTAGGCAAGGCCAAAACATAAGCGACTGAGTCCCAGCTGATTAGGGGCTCCTGACGCGCCCGTAGGCGTAATGCCCACGGGCCGTTGCTTTTTTTGGACCAGCCAAGAAGGTAAGGCGGATCAAGCTGAGAGACTCGGGGCCCAGAGGTGCATGCGCCGGGTGCCCTATGTGACGCAACCGCTGATCGGGATCTCCCGCTACGAGCTCGGCTATCGCGCGGTGTGTTGGCGCGTTAAGCGCGTTTGATCGTGCACACGCATGGAACTCACCATCAAGGTCAAGACGAACGCTCTCAGCAAGGCGCCCGTATCGTCTTGCGCCTGGAGGATTAGAGCGCAAAGACGGCATTTGTTGCGTATCGATTGGAACTAAAACGCTTCAATTTATAGAAATTCGCATTGCGCTGAAATCTTTCTAAACGGGAGCGTTTCTCAAAATCCAAGTTAAACGGCCTGCAAGTCTGAACCGCGTTTACGAAGCCTATATATTTAAACGCTTCAAATTCAGAATAATGAACCAAGTGGCCTGACCAGCGCAAATGCGTGCCGTGCTTCTGCTACCATGGGGCAAGCGCCCGCGAATGGGACTTATGCGAGCGCAAAAACCAGGAGGGTATTAGCATGACCGTCGAAAAGACCTTCATCATGATCAAGCCCGATGCCGTGCGCGCGCGCAGGGCCGGCGAGATCATCGCTCGCATCGAGCGTACCGGCCTCGAGATCGAGCGCATGGAAAAGTGCATGCTCGACGAGGAGACCGTCAAGGTGCACTACGCGCACCTGGCCGACAAGCCGTTCTTCGGCAATATCGTTTCGTTCATGACCAGCGGCCCTGTGGTCAAGATGGTCGTCTCCGGCCCGAGCGCCATCAAGAAGATGCGCACGCTCATGGGCGTGACCGACCCGGTCGAGGCCGCCCCCGGCACCATCCGCGGCGACTACGCCGTGGACGTCAACTCCAACGTGATCCACGGCTCCGACGGTCCCGACACCGCCAAGGCCGAGATCGAGCGCTTCTTCGGCTAAATTCGGCGCATGGCGCGCATCTCAGTAGGGGAGAGGCTCGCTTTACATACTTGTGTGCGCAAGGGGCACCGGCGGATTAGGCTCCCGCCGGTGCCCCTTCCTTTTGCGTTTGCAGGACGAGATGGCCTCCGTTAAGGCGCTGTCCCGCAGGGAATGGCCACTATTTCAGTTGGCTTATTGCATATAGCGGGGATTTGAAATCAAACGTTGCAGCAAGACCCCTTGCGTCCTTGGCTCTAAAAGCTCGGGCACATCAATCAGTTTTGGGTGAAGCTTGCGCAAGCAGCACTATTGACGTTGCCTATTCGAACTGCTCGGCGATTTCATCGAGCGCGCCGGCGAAGTCGCCCATGTCGCCCGACCAGATGGCGCGCTCGTCTTGCCCGTTGCCCACATAGGCCGTGCGCAGGCCGCAGTCGGGGGTGGGGAAGTCGCGCTTGGGGTCGTTACCCACCATGAGCGCCTCGTGCGGCTCGAGCCCGAGCTTCTCGAGGCTCTCGAGGTAGTAGACCGGGCTCGGCTTCACGCGCGTGCAGTTGTCCATGGTGGTCACGAGCTCAAAGGGTGCATCGGCGATCTTGGCCCAACCCATGCGGCAGCGGATCCCGGCCTCGGTAAAGCTCGGGTTGGTGAGGAGTGCCACCTTGAGGCCGCGCTCTGCGCAGGCTTCGATCGCCTCGTGGGCGCCGGCGCGCGGAGCGGCTCCCGAGACCTTGAGTCCCTTTTTGGGCAGGACCTCCTGCTCGTAGTAGGCGAGCGCGTCGAAGATCACGGGGTCCGAGAGGTCCACGTCGCAGGTGCGCAGGACCTCGGCATCAAAGAACTCGCGGTTCGTGCGGTTGTCGGTGCCGGCGCGGTCGTTGCGGTTGAGCGCGTAGAAGGCGCTCCCGAGCCTGAGGAGCGTGGCGAGCGGGTTCTTGCGGCCGATGTCGGCGACGAGCCCCGAGACGTCCTTTGCCCACAGGGCGCAGAAGGCCCCGAGGTTGATGTCGAGGAGGGTTTCGTCCATATCGAACAGGACGGCTTTGAGCATTGCCGAGCCCCTTTCGGTCGCCGCGCGCGAGGTCGCGCGCTCGCACGATTCTACCCGACCTCGACCGTTCGCGCTCCGTGCGCGACCGTTTGCCACAGCCGTTCGTGGAATCCTCTCGGAGCGGCAGAAATTTGCCGTTCGCGCTTGAATCCGGCCGATTTAGCACGTATCCTACTGAAACGTGAATGCATAAGCATCACATCCGTATCTGTCGGCTCCCGAGTGTTCCTAAAGGTTTTCGCGTCAGCGCTACTATCTGCAGGTCCTAGCAATCGGGGCCCCAAAGTTCGAAAGGGGTCCACCTTTGAGTGAGATTCAGAACTCGTCCATTTTCTCTCTTGACGATGTCAACGAGGAGGAGATGAACAGCCTCATCGACGGCACGATCACCGATTTCGATGAGGGCGATCTCGTTAACGGTACCGTCGTCAAGATCGAGCACGACGAGGTGCTCGTTGACATCGGATTCAAGTCCGAGGGCGTTATCCCGGTCCGTGAGCTCTCCATCCGCAAGGATGCCAACCCTGCAGACATCGTTACCCTCGGTGACCCGATCGAGGCCCTCGTGCTCCAGAAGGAGGACAAGGACGGTCGTCTGGTCCTCTCCAAGAAGCGTGCCGAGTACGAGCGCGCCTGGAACCGCATCGAGGAGAAGTTCAACGCCGGCGAGAACGTCGAGGGCGAGGTCATCGAGGTCGTCAAGGGCGGCCTGATCCTCGACATCGGCCTCCGCGGCTTCCTGCCCGCTTCCCTCGTCGACCTCCGTCGCGTCAAGGATCTCAACTCCTACCTGCACACCTCCATCGAGGCTCGCGTTATCGAGATGGACCGTAACCGCAACAACGTGGTTCTCTCCCGCCGCGTGGTTCTCGAGGAGTCCCGCAAGGCCGAGCGCTCCGAGATCCTCTCCAAGCTCAAGGCCGGCATGCGCCTCAAGGGCACCGTTTCCTCCATCGTCGACTTCGGCGCCTTCGTCGACCTCGGCGGTATCGACGGCCTCATCCACATCTCCGAGCTCTCTTGGAACCACGTCAACCACCCCTCCGAGGTCGTCAAGGTCGGCCAGGAGGTCGAGGTCGAGGTTCTCGACGTGGACCTCAACCGCGAGCGCATCTCCCTCGGTCTCAAGCAGACCACCGAGGATCCGTGGCGTGCACTCGTCAAGAAGTACCCCGTGGGCGCTATCGTCGAGGGCACCGTCACCAAGCTCGTCCCGTTCGGCGCGTTCGTCGACCTGGGCGACGGCATCGAGGGCCTCGTGCACATCTCCGAGATGGCCAACAAGCACGTTGATCAGCCCAGCCAGGTCACTCACGTGGGCGAGAAGGTCCAGGTCAAGGTTATGGAGATCGACCTCGACCGTCGCCGCATCTCCCTCTCGATGAAGTCCGCTGCCGAGACCCTCGGCGTGGAGATCGAGGTCGCTCCGCTCCCCGAGCAGAACGAGGCTGACGCCGAGTAAATCGCGCATTTGCATAGCGACTCTTTGAACGGGTCCCAGCTGCACAAGCGGTTGGGACCCGTTTTTTGTGCTGATTGATGGTGTAGAGGCGGCTTTACGAATGGCCGAATACGGATGCGACCGGGGATTGTCTCGCAGCAGTGCGCTCGGTTGCTGGTACGCGAGGAACTGAGCCTTGCGGGCGTTTAAATATCGCTTTGAGTTACCGTCTCTTATGGGTGGAGCTCATTCTTCTTGGTTTGTCTTGGTTCTAGCCATGGTTGACAACGGGGCCGAGCGCTCGACGCGGGAGTCGCGGTATTATGCATCGTGTGTAACTTTGCGTGCATAGATTTTGGATGCGTCCCTCATTAAGGAGGAATACATGGATAAGGAACTTGAGCAGCAGGTCGATGCGTATATCAGCGAGGTCTGGCCGAACGTGCTCGACGACATCGCCGCGCTCGTGAGCCATCCCTCTGTGGCAAACAGCGAGCCTGCCGAGCCCGGTGCTCCCTTTGGCAAGCCGGTGCGCGAGGCGCTCGATTGCGCGCTCGGCATTGCCGCCAAACTCGGCTACGAGGTGAGCGACGACGAGGGCTACGTGGGTATCGCCGACCTTGCGGGTGAGGGCGAAAAGCAGCTTGCAACCATCTGCCATGTGGACG
>CAVDTO010000029.1:8345-13057 GCA_963611895.1 bacterium | reverse complement strand
GTGTTGACCACCACGATCGGCGCGCCGCAGTCGGGGCAGGTCTCGTTCGTGGCCTCGAGCTTGCCGCGGCCCGGTAGCGGGTAGCTCACGCCGCAGTCGTCGTAGTTGGTGCAGCGGATGAACCGCTTGCCCGAGCGCTCCGACTTGTGCGCGATCAGGTCGCCGTGGCGGCCGGCCTCGGCGCACGTGGCGCACTCGCCCACCTTGAGGTCGGGCTCGTAGTTAGTGGGGCACTTGGGGTTCACGCACTGCTCGTAGGCCTTTTGGCGGAACGGCTGGCACTTGATGCGCGGCGCCCCGCACTCGGGGCAGACGGCCGCCTCGCCCTCGAGCGGGCTCACCTTCACGCCGCTCGGCACCGGGTAGGTCACGTCGCAGTCGGGCCAGCCCATGCACCCGATGAAGCTCCCGCGCGTCTTGGCGCTCGTCTTCATCACCAGGTCCTTGCCGCACTTGGGGCACGAGCCCACCTTAGCGTCGGCGGTCACGGCGTCGCTGATGGCGTCGCCGAGTTCCTGCGTATGGTCGAGCAACTCGTCGATGATCCCCGCGAGCAGGGCGCGCGAGTGCGTGACCACGTGCTCCTCGGTGTCCTCGCCCTTCTCCACGCGCGTCATGTCCTGGTCGAGCTCGGCGGTCATGTCGGGGCTCGTGATGCGCGGGGCGAACTGCGTGAGGGCGTCGATCACCGCGATGCCGAGCTGGCTCGGCTCCACGGGGTCGTTCTTGAGGTAGCGCACGGCGTAGAGGCGCTCGATGATGCTTGCGCGCGTGGACTTGGTGCCGAGTCCGCGCTTCTCCATCTCCTGCACGAGCTTGCCCTGGCTGTAGCGCGCGGGCGGCTCGGTCTGCTTGGCCTCGAGCTTGATGTCGTGCACGTCGACGGTATCGCCCTCGTCGAGCGCGGGCAGCTGCTCGTCGCGCTTGAGGCCGTAGGGATACGCCTCGCGGAAGCCCGCGTCGACCAGCACGTCGCCCGACGCCACGAACGGCTCGCCAGCGACGTCGATGGAGAGCTTAGTGTTCTCGATCGTGGCGGGACCCATGAGCGTGGCCAGGAAGCGCCGCGCGATGAGGTCGTAGAGCTTCTTCTGGCCGCCGTCGAGCGAGGCCGGGTTGCCCTCGCCCGTGGGGTAGATCGGCGGGTGGTCGGTGGTCTCGACCTTGCCGCGGGTGGGCTTCATGGGGCCGGCGAGCACCTTCTTGCACACGGGCGCGAGCGCCGGGTTGATCTTGCCCAGGTCGCTCACCACGCCGCCCAGGTCGAGCGTGCGCGGGTAGACCGTGTTGTCCACGCGCGGGTAGCTGATGAGGCCCGCCATGTAGAGCGACTCGGCGATGCGCATGGTGCGCGCCGGGCTGATGCCGATCGAGGCGGCCGCGGCCTGGAGCGACGTGGTGGAGAACGGCGTGGGCGGCTGCTGTTTGCGCGAGCGGCGGGCGATGCTTGCGACCGTGCCCTCGGTTGCGCCCTTAACATGGCCGAACGCCGTGGTCGCGGCGCCGTTGTCGGTAAAGCGGGAGGTCTTGTGGCTGATCTTGAAGCGGTCCTCGGCGTCCGCCCCCTTGGCGGAGGCAAAGCCCTGGATCTGCCAGTAGTCCTCGGGCTTGAAGGCCATGCGCTCGCGCTCGCGCTCCACCACGAGGGCGAGCGTGGGCGTCTGCACGCGGCCGGCCGAGCGCACGTTGCCGAAGCCGCCGAACTTGGCGAGCGTGAGATAGCGCGTGAGGACCGCGCCCCAGATGAGGTCGATGTGCTGGCGGCTCTCTCCGGCGTCGGCCAGGTTCTGGTCGAGCGAAACGAGGTTGTCGAAGGCCTGCGTGATCTCGGCCTTGGTGAACGAGGAGTACTGCGCGCGGCTCACGGGCAGGTCGGGCGCGACCTCGCGCACCTTGTTGAGCGCGTCGGAGCCGATGAGCTCGCCCTCGCGGTCGAAGTCCGTGGCGATGATCACGGAGTCGGCCTTCTTGGCGAGGTTCTTGAGCGCGCGGATGAGCTCCTTCTCGGCCGGCACCTTGACGACGGGCGCCCAGGTAAGATACGGCAGGCTCTCGAGCTTCCAGCCCTTGATGGAGATGCCGTCGGGCAGGTACGGGCGGCGCTTGCTCTCGTAGGGCGGGCGCGCCAGGCCGTCGGGCACGTCGGCGGGGAGCACCTCGCCGTCCTCGGTGACCGAGTACCAGCCCTGGTTCTTGTCGAACAGGATCGACTCGCAAAAGTCGGGTGCCAAGATGTGGCCCGCCAGACCGATGGTCACGCACTCGGTGCCCTTCCAGTCAAAGCGGTAGATGGCGGTGTTATAGACCTTGTCTTTGGTGGGTTTGCCGGTGGCGAGACGCTCGGCGATCTGGCGCGCGGCGTCGTTCTTCTCGGCGATGATGAGCTTCATGGCGAGGCTCCTTACACGTATCTGGCAGCGCCCGCCAACTCGGCAGACGACTTGCGCCCCTCTTGCCCGGTACCCGAGGGCCCGGCGTAACGTGTTGAAACCTACCACACCTCGCGGGGGTTGATACCAAACAGACGAAAATTTAAGGCCTACGGCAAGGTCGCGCACAGGGTTTGCGGGGGTCGCGGCGGGCTCGGCCGGCACGATGGTGCACCTCAACAACAACGCGGGCCGCCCGTGCCGAACGCATCCGCTCGGCACGCGCAGCCCGCGCGATCTATCGGTTGAACGACGCGCTCGCTTACGCCCGCACTACTTGCGGGCGGCCTCGATCTGCCCCGCGAGCCAGCCGCACCACGCGTCCATGCCCTCGCCCTTACGCGCGCTCACGCTAAAGCGCGGGGCGGCCGGGTTGAGCCCATCGAGCGTTTGGGAGTACTCGCTCATGTCGAAGTCGAAGGCCGCGGCCACGTCGACCTTGTTGAGCAGGAGCGCCCCCGCATGTTGGAAGATCCCCGGGTACTTGAGCGGCTTGTCGTCGCCCTCGGGCACCGAGAGGATCATGACGGAGAGGTTCTCGCCAAGGTCGAAGTCGACCGGGCACACGAGGTTGCCCACGTTCTCGATGAAGATGACGTCGATGTTCTCGAGGCCGATGTTCGCGTCGAAGGCGTCGACCGCCTCGCGGATCATGTTGCCCTCGAGGTGGCAGAGGCCGCCCGTGTTGATCTGGATGGCGGGCATGCCCGCCTCCTTCATGGTGATGGCGTCCACGTCGGAGGCGATATCGCCCTCGATCACGGCGCAGCGCAAGCCGTGCGCGTCGCGCAGGCGCTCGTTGGTGCCGAGGATGGTGGTCGTCTTGCCCGAGCCGGGACTCGAGAGCACGTTCACCACAAAGGTCCCGGTCTCGGCAAAGCGCTGCCTGAGCTCGCTTGCCAAGCGCTCGTTCCTCGAGAGAATCGGGCTCGAGATGTCGACGGTCTTCTCTGCCATGGTTACTCCTCTATCTCGATCGATGCGATCTCGAGCTCGCGGCCGGCGAGCACGCGCGTGTCGGCGCTGCCGCACTCCGGGCAGCGGCAATGGAACCGGTCGTGGTCAAACTCCGCCCCGCACGCGTTGCAGGCGCTTTTGGGGCCCACGTTCTCGACGGAAAGCTCGGCGCCGCTCATGAGCGGACGCTCAGAGCAGAGCGCCTCCCATGCGAACGCGAGCGCCTCGGGCACGACCTCGCGCATCTCGCCGATCCGGAGCGCCACGGAGCTCACGCGCGCGGCACCGGCCTCGCGCGCGGCGGGCTCGACCGTATCCAAGATGCTCTGAACGATGCCGACCTCGTGCACGCGAACCTCGCTCCCGCTACTCGTCGTCCTCGTCGTCTGCGAGCGAGAGGCGGCTCTCGAACAGGCCCTCCTTGCCGTCGCGGGCAACGATGACCACGCGCGCGATGGCGAGCGAGATCTCGTAGAGGGTGATCAGCGCGCCGAACATGAGGCCGAGCGTGACCGGCGAGCCGTCGGGCGTGATCATGGCCGAGATGACCATGAGGCCCACGTAGACGTAGCGCCAGGCCGAGCGGAAGGCCGCGTAGCTGACGAGATGGAACACGCACAGGTAGAAGATGACGAGCGGGAGCTCGAACGCGATGCCGAAGCCGATCATGAAGAGAAGCTCCATGTTGATGTAGTTCTCAAGATCGGGCAGCGCGGTCGCCACGGCGTTCGTCTCGCCGATGAGCCACTCGAAGCCCGCCGGGATGATGATGAAGTAGCAGAAGATCGCGCCGAGGTAGAACAGCACCGCGGCGGTGATGACCGTGGGCACGACCCATTTGCGCTCGTTGGGGCGCAGTGCCGGCAGGAAGAAGCCGAGTATCTGCCAGATGATCAGCGGGGTGCACATGACCGCGCCGAGCTTGATGGAGATGCCGAAACGCAGGGCGAAGCCGCCGAGCGTGGTGGTGATGTAGAACTTGCCGTCGGGCACGAAGTCGCGAATCGGGTCCTTAAGGATGTCGAGCACGACGGGCGTGGCGAAGTACAGAACGATGGAGGCCGTGAAGACCGAGACGACGATGATCGTCAGGCGGCGGCGAAGCTCGCCGAGATGGTCCATGAGTGGCATGCGTGCGGGTCCGACGGGCATTACTCATCGCCCCCTTCCGAGGTGCTGGCATCGTTTGCGGCGTCGTCCTCGGGAGCGTCGGCGGCGTTTGTGTCGTCGGTGCTGTCGGCAGCCGGCTCGTCGGCCTCGGCCGCGGCGGCCTTGCGGCGGCGCGGACGGCGGGCGTAGAGGCTCGCGACCTTCTCGTCCTCGGTC
>CAVDTO010000029.1:0-8335 GCA_963611895.1 bacterium | reverse complement strand
CGCCGAGATGGTCCATGAGCGGCATGCGCGCGGGTCCGACGGGCATTACTCATCGCCCCCTTCCGAGGTATCGGCATCGGTGGCGGCGTCCTCGGGAGCGTCGTCGGCAGCCGGCTCGTCGGTCTCGGCCGCAGCGGTCTTGCGGCGGCGCGGACGGCGAGCGTAGAGGCTCGCGACCTTCTCGTCCTCGGTCGGTTCCGGGGCGGGCTCGGGCTCGGGTTCGGGCTCCGGCTCAGGCTCAGCGGCCTCGGGCTCGTCGTCCCGCTCGGCATCGGGCGCGTCGGCGGTCTCCGACTCGTCGTCCTCGGCGGTATCCTCGTCGTCTTCGTCGTTCTCGCCCTCGGCTGCGGCCTTCTCGGCCGCGAGGCGCGCGCGGCGCTCGGCAAAGGTCTCCTTGCGGGCGGCCTTCTTCTTGGGGGCGGCGCCGGAATCCTCGTCCGCGTCGTCCTCGTCTACGGCGTCGTCATCGTCGTCGTAGGCGAAGTCGTCGTCATCGTCGTCCCAGTCGTCATCGTCGTCGTCCTTGGTCGGACGCACCGAATCGCCCATGGCGTCCTGCACCGGGTCGATGATCTCGGTCTGCACCACGGCCGTCATCTTCTCCTGCGTCTCGCGGAACTGACGGATCGCGCGACCGATGGTGCGGCCCATGGCGGGCAGCTTGTCGGGGCCGAACAGCAAAAAGCCGAAGACCAGGATGATCGCCAGCTCGCCTTCTCCAATACCGAACACAAATACCTCCAAGGCCGCCGTGCAGACGGGGCCGTGCTGGGGCCTTTCGGCCAAAACTCGTTAATAAGACCGCATTATCGTACAGCGCGCGCGGCCTTTGCGCCCGGGCCGTCACAAAGACGAAAACTGCGCAGGCACAGACAGGCCCCGCGAGCGGCGCTTAGGGCTGCTCACGGGGCCTGGATCCAACAGGGTCGCTCGGCTCCCCTGCTTATTCGGCAGCCGAGACGTCGATGTCGCTGTCCACGCCCAAAAGCTGCACCACGCGCATGACGCCCGTCTGCGCGTTCACGGCCGAGAAGCCCTTGCCGTGGTCGGCCGCATGGTGCGCCGCGCCCACGAGCACGCCGATGCCCGTGGAGTCGATGTAGCTCACCTGCGCGAGGTCGAGCTTGACCTTGTCGGTCGGCTGCTCAAAGGCGAGGTCGATGGCGTCGCGCAGCTTGTCGGCGTTCGAGATGTCGATCTCGCCGGCAGGGGCGATGGTGTAGCACTCGGGCTTGGGATCGGTCTTGATGCCCAGTTCCATGGCGGGCTCCTTTCGGATTCAAAGATGCGGCCGGCGGCGCCTGCAGGTTGCGGGCGCGCGGCGCGGTTGCTTGCCGCTGGGTTATACCCAGGGTTACGCGCGCTCCTCGCGAGCGAGCTCGGCCGCCACATATTTTACGGCGAGCACGAGCACGTCGAGCGCGGCCTCGAGCTCCTCCACGGTGGGATAGCTCGGGGCGATGCGGATGTTCATGTCGGCGGGGTCGTTGCCGTAGGGGAAGGTCGCGCCCGCCGGGGTGAGCTTGACGCCCAGCTCGGCGCAGAGCGCGCCCACGCGCCCGGCGGAGCCCTCGGGGCCGTCAAAGCTCACGAAGTAGCCGCCGCGCGGATGCGTCCAGGTGGCGCAGCCCGTGCCGGCAAGACCCTGCTCGAGCTTGGCCTCCACGGCCTCAAAGCGCGGGCGCAGGAACTCGGCGTGCCTCTTCATGTGCTCATGCACGTCGGCGAGCGTGGGCATAAAGCGCACGTGGCGCAGCTGGTTGAGCTTGTCGGCGCTGATGAGGCCCGCCTTGAGGCGCGCTGCGAACTCGCCGATCACGGCCGGCGAGGCGCCCACGAAGCCGATGCCCGCGCCCGGGAAGGTGATTTTGGAGGTGGAGGCGAAGGCCACCACACGGTCCTCGTTGCCGGCCGCGCGGGCGAGCTCGAAGATGTTCGCGAGCTCGTCGCCCTCGTCGTAGAGGTCGTGCACGCAGTAGGCGTTGTCCCAGAAGATGCGGAAGTCGAGCGCGGCGGTCTCCATCTGCGCGAGGCGGCGGACCGTCTCGTCGCTGAAGGTGATGCCCGTGGGGTTGGAGTACTTGGGCACGCACCAGATGCCCTTGATGGAGTCGTCTGCGGCAACGAGGCGCTCGACCTCGTCCATGTCGGGGCCCTCGGCCGTCATGGGCACGGCCACGTTCACGATGCCGAGGTCGTCGGTGATGCCGAAGTGACGGTCGTAGCCCGGGACCGGGCAGAGGAACTTGACCGGCTCGCCGTCGTGCGCGGCGGCGTACTCCGACCAGGGGGCGTTGCCGCAGGTGCCGCAGCGCCAGAACATGCCCGCGATGTCGTGCTCGATGAGCAAGCTCGACGAGCCGAGCACGAGCGTCTGCTCGGCCGGGCAGCCGAGGAACTCGCCCGCGAGCTTGCGCGCCGAGGGGATACCCTCGAAGCAACCGTAGTTGGAACAGTCGACGTTACCGTCGTGCAGGTCGGAAGCGTCGTTCAGGATGGAGAGCATCGGACGCGAGATGTCGACCTGCGCGGGCGAGGGCTTGCCGCGGGCCATATCGAGCGCAAGGCCCTTGGCGCGCACCTCCGCGACCTCTGCCTCGAGCGCCTCGATGGCTGCCGAGAGCTCGGCATCGTTCATCTTTTGGTAGATCGTCTGCATGATGCGGCCTTTCGCGCGTGGTGTGCCCGCGCCCGCGTGCGGGCGTGCTTTGCTTCGGCTAAGTATAGCCGCTTGCGCGGACGCCCCGGGAGGGTCCGCGCCATCTGCTACATTTACCCTCAGCTTTTTGAAGACCGCGGCGACCACGAGGAGGCCCCATGCACATCGGAGCGTTTCAGGCAGAGGAGTTCGGCGACCTGCAGCGGCTCGTGGACGGCCTCTTTGCCGACCGCAAGACGGTCGATAGGCTCGACGTCGTGGTGCAGGCCGAGGTCCTCGACCTCGCGCCCGACCTCATGGAGATCGTGAACCTCATGCCACCCGGTACCTACGACCGCCAGCGCCTCTGCGACCAGATCAACTCCGCCCTAGCAGCCCACGGCTGGGGCGCTGTTTACGGAACGGTTGAATAACCCGGCAGGTCAGTTCCCCTTCCTGCAGACTACTGCCATGTAAGCCATGCCGATTAGAGCCGCGGTTACCGAACCGCCGAGGATGGCGGCCTTGGCGGCGAGCACCTCGAACTCCGCGCCCGGGAACGCGAGGCCCGCGATGAGGATCGACATCGTAAAGCCGATGCCGCCGAGAATGCCCACGCCCGCGATGTGCGACCAGCCGACCTTGCGCGGGAGCTCGCAGATGCCGAGCTTTACCAAGAGGAACGTCACGCCAAAGATGCCAATGGGCTTGCCGAGCAGCATGCCGAGGTAGGTACCGAGCGTGACGGGGTCGGCCACGAGCTGCGCCATGTCCACCCCAACGAGGCGCACCTGCGCGTTCACGAAGGCGAAGATGGGCAGGATCACAAAGTTCACGGGCGTGTCGATGAGGCGCTCCAGGCGCACGAGCGGCGGGGTCACGCGGTGCATGACGCGCTCGACCTTGGTGGTGGCGTGGGTGAAGTCGTGCTGGCCAAGAATATGGTTGCGCTCGTCAAAGCGCTCTTCGAGCTCGGGCAGGCACTCACCGAGCCAGTCGGTGAGATGGATCAGCTTGACGCCGCACGTGGCGGGCACGGTAAAGGCGAGGATCACGCCCGCGAGCGTGGCGTGCACGCCCGAGCGGTACATGCAGAACCAGAGCACGAGGCCGAGCAGCACGTAGGGCGCCAGCCGGTAGTGATGCGTGCGGTTGAGTCCCGCGAGTGCCACCGTGACGAGCGCCGCGGCGGCGAGCCAGAAGGGGTCGGGGCTCTGGCCGTAGAAGATCGCGATGGCCGCGATGGAGATGAGGTCGTCGGCGATGGCGAGCGTGGAGAAGAACACGCGCACGCCTGCCGGAACGCGGTCGCCCAAGAGCGAGAGCACGCCGAGTGCGAACGCAATGTCGGTCGCCATGGGAATCGCCCAACCCTGGATGGCCCCTCCCCTGTTGAAGAGCGCGTAGATGCAGGCGGGCACCACGACGCCTCCCACCGCGGCGAGCATGGGCAGAAGCGCCTGACGAGGGTTCTTGAGCTCGCCCACGCACATCTCGTACTTGAGCTCGATCCCAACGAGCAAGAAGAAGATCGCCATGAGGAAGTCGTTCACGAACGCCTCGACCGAGATTGAGGCGGCAAAATCGCCCAGCCCCAGGCTCAGCGGCAGCTCCAAGAAGTGGTGCACCGCAAAGTAGGCGTCGGTGTTGGCGCACACGACCGCGGCCACGGCGGCGAGCACCATCACCGCCGCCGAGATGGTGCCGTTCTCGCTGATGCGCTCCCAGATGTCGTGCCGCTCAAAGCGTTTGCGCTGCGCCGCGTCAAAAAGCTGTTCCCGTGCTTGCGTGGCGTCCATGGCGTCCTCCCTCGGCCGGAATCCCCGGCATTCGGGCGAGCCGCGTGCCGGCCCGCCCGCGTAACAAAAACGCGGCCCGCACGAGAGCGGGTCGCGTCTGCACGCGTTCGTATGTCGAGTTCAGCCTACCCGGCGCCAAAGCGGGCAAACCCCCGTCCAGCACCGGAACCACAGGTTATACACGAGTCTCAGCCGAAACCTCTCAGCATGGGCGGACACGCAGGTAGAGCCAAAGTCAGCGAGCGACATCCAGGACGAGCAAGTTGACATGAAAGGGGCCGGGCATAGACCTAAGGGTCATGCCCGGCCCCTTGAATGGCAAATTGCCGTCCTGGGTGGCGCGCAGCGTCGACAGGCTTAGGCCATAATCGGAGCCGCCACCTGCTTCTTACGGGAGAGGACGCCGGGCATCCAGACGCCGTCGTGCTCGTCGGCGATGCCGAGGCCCTTCTGGGCCACGGCGGTCTCGCCCTCGAGGAGCACCTGGGAGCCCTCCTCCATGATGTCGGTGATGCAGAGGACGATGCCGTCGGCGCCCTTCTCGGCGGCGTAGGCGCGCATGGCCTCGCGGATCTCGTCGATCATGCCGAGCGCGCGGCTCTTGTCGACGGTCTCGTACTGGCCGATGAGGAGCTTCTGGCCGGCGGGCTCGAACATCTTGATGTCGTTGCCGACCATCTCGGCGGCGGTGAAGGAGCCGGACGGGCGGGTGAGGAAGACCTCCATGCCGAACTTGACCGGGTCGACACCCACCTGCTCGCCGAGCTTGGCGGCCACGGCGCGGTCCACGTCGGTGGTGGTGGGGCTCTTGAGCATGAGGGTGTCGGTCATCATGGCCGAGAGCAGCAGCTTGGCCTGCGTGTCGGAGAGCTCGATGCCGAGCACGCCGGCGAGCTTGGCCACGATGGTGCAGGAGGAGCCCCAGGGCAGGGCGATGTAGTTGAGAGGACCGGCGGTCTCGAAGTCGCCGATGCGGTGATGGTCCACGACGCCGAAGACGGTGGCCGACTTGAGGCCCTCAACGGACTGGGCGCTCTCGTTGTGGTCGGTGAGCAGCACGAGCTGGCCCTCCTCGACCGACTCGAGCAGGCGCGGCTCGGCGAGGCCGGCGTCGGCGAGCAGCTTGGCCGACTCGGCGGGCAGCGCGCCGAGGGCGCAGGCCTCGTAGGTGTTGCCGGCGTACTCAACCTGGTTGAGCAGCTGCGACAGCACCACGGCGCTCATGATGGCGTCGTTGTCGGGGCTCTGGTGACCGAATACAAGAACGTTTGCCATGGGTGTTCCTCCACTATGAATGTGTACTCACGTGCGGTTAATGGTAGCACGCCGGCGCCGGGCACCTGGCCCCGCACCGGCGTGCACGAACTCTGGGTTTGCAGCAGGCTTAGATGCCGGCGGCCTTGAGGGCCACGTAGGCGGCGCCGATGATGCCAGCGTCGTTGCCGAGCTTGGCGACCTCGATGGGCGTGTCGGCCGCGGCGGCGAAGGCGTAGTGGCGGTAGGCCTCGCGCAGGGCGTCGAGGTACACGTCGGAGGAGGCGGAGGCGCCGCCGCCGATGAGGAAGACCTCGGGGTCGACGACGCAGCCGATGAGCGAGAGCGCGCGGCCGAGGTAGTCGACCATCACGTCGGACGCGGCGAGGGCGCAGGGGTCCTTCTCGCGGGCGAGCTGGAACACGTGGCGCGAGTCGCTCGGGCCGTCGAGCTCGATGGGCTCGACCCCGGCCTCCTTGCAGGCGTTGAGGTAGTTGGAGACCACGCCCGTGGCGGAGGAGTACTGCTCCAGGTGGCCGTGGCCGCCGCAGCCGCAGGTGCGGACCTCGTCGGGGTTCAGGCACATGTGGCCGATCTCTCCGCCGGCGCCCACGACGCCCGAGACGACGTTGCCGTCGATGACCACGCCGCCGCCCACGCCGGTGCCGAGCGTCACGAACACCATGCTGGAGTAACCGGCGGCGCTACCCAGCCACAGCTCGCCCATGGCGGCCGCGTTGGCGTCGTTCTCGAACTTGACGGTCGCGTCGGGGCAGTGCTTCTCGATGGCGGCCTTGAGCTCGGGGAGTTTGATGTTGATGTTGGCCTTGACCTTGGCGTCGCCCGAGGCAGGGATCGGGCAGGGAACGGCCAGGCCGATACCCGCGATGAACGCGCGCGGGATCTGCGCCTCGGCAGCGAGCTTGTCGATGGCCGAGGTGACGGCGGCAAAGCCGGCCTCGTCGACGAGCGGCGGCGTGGGCACGCTCGCGCGGGCGAGGAGCTCGCCCTCCTTGTTGAAGAGGCCTTCCTTAACGGAGGTACCGCCCACATCGATACCGACGAAATAGCGCTGGGGTTCCATAGGCACTTCACCTTTCGACACGGCCCGCCAGGCGGGCAGAACATTTAGATAGCATTTTATCGCGCGACGCCTTGCAAAGGAATCGCAAGCACGCCCAGCGAGCGGTTTTCTCGAGCAGCAAACCGCCGGCCTCGAAGGTCTGTTTACAATGGGTCGTCCCTCGGCTCACCACGGGAAGAAAGATTGCATCACATGGCACAGCGCATTTGGAAAAGCCTATTCGTTGCAGTTGTCGCTGCGCTCTGTCTGGCGCCTGCTTGTGCCTGGGCGAATGATGGAACTGTCGCTATCGATTCTGCGAACTTCCCGGACGATACGTTCAGAAAAATCGTTACCGCCCGCGACAAGAACAAAGACGGCGCGCTGAGCAGGACCGAGATTGAAGCGACCACGAATCTCTTCTGCTACGGCCGCGGAATCAGCGACCTTACCGGCATCGAGCACTTCACATCGCTCAAGAGCCTCGACGTCTCGCACAATAACCTGTCGGTGCTCGACCTGAGCAAAAACACACAGCTCACAAGCCTTTACTGCGACAACAACCAGCTCAAACAGCTCGACATCAGCGCGCTTTCGCGGCTCACGGACCTCTATTGCAGCGACAACCAGCTGCAATCGCTCGATGCGAGCAGCAACCCGATGCTCGAGAGCCTGTGCTGCCAGCGCAACAGCCTGACGGAGCTTGGCGTGAGCGGGCTCGGCCAGCTGACCTGGCTGGAGTGCTACAGCAACCAGCTGAGCTCGATTGACCTGAGCGGTTGCACCGCCTTGACCGACCTGAGCCTCGGCCGCAACCCGTTGGCCTCGCTCGATCTGAGCGACCTTACGGCTCTAAACAGTCTGAACTGCAACGGTGCCCAGCTGACCTCGCTCGACGTAAGCGGAAGCCCCAGCCTTTGGGCGTTATTCTGCGATGAGAATTCCTACGTCATCGAGGTCGACGCGAACAGGTCCTTTGACCTGACGGCGCTTCCGGGCAATTTTGACGCGGCGCGCGCAAGCAACTGGAGCGGCGGCACCGCGAGCGGGAGCATTCTGACCGTAGACCCCCACGCGGAGACCGTCACCTATAGCTACGATTGCGGCGGCAACAAGGCCCGCACCTTTACACTGAACGTCGGGCACACCTGGAAGACGACGTGGTTTTCTGATAGCAGCAGCCATTGGCGTGAGTGTTCCGCTTGCGGCGAGAAGACCGATGTGGCCGAACATTCATACAGCAAGGCCACCTGCACGACGCCCGCCACATGCTAAACCTGTGGTTACGAATACGGTGAGATTGACGCCACCAACCACGAGAACCTCGTCCACGTTGCTGCCAAGAACGCAACGGACACGACCGGGGGCAACGTCGAGTATTGGCACTGCACCGGCTGCGGCAAATACTATTCCGACGCCTCTGCCACCAAGGAGATACAGCGGGCAGACACCGTGATCCCCGCGAAGAGCGAAAGCGGGGAAGACAAAGACGAGGGGCGCGAGCACGGCGGGGGAGAAAGCGAGCCCAACGGGAATGCTGCACCCTCGAATACCTCGCCCAAAAAGAACGAGAACAAGCCC
>CAVDTO010000028.1:6567-13086 GCA_963611895.1 bacterium | reverse complement strand
GCTTGTCGTCCATGAGGACGATGTCAGCGGCCTCGATGGCGGCGTCCGAGCCCATGGCGCCCATGGCAATCCCGACGTCGGCGCGGGTGAGCACCGGCGCGTCGTTGATGCCGTCGCCAACAAAGGCCAGCTTGTGGTTGGCGTCCTCGCTCGCGAGCAAGCCCTCCACACGCTCCACCTTGTCTGCGGGGAGCAGCTGCGCGTGGTACTCGGAGAGGCCGAGGCGTGTGGCCACGTCGGCCGCGACCTCCTCGCGATCGCCCGTGAGCATCACGGTGCGGCGGACGCCGGCGGCCTTGAGCGCGCTGATGGCGTCTGCCGCGTCCTCCTTCACCACGTCGGCGATGACGATGTGCCCCAGGTAGGCGCCGTCGACGGCCACGTGCAGGATGGTACCCACGGTCTCGCAGGCGGGCGCCGCGATGCCCGCCTTGGCCATGAGCTTGTCGTTGCCCACCAAAACGTGGCGGCCGTCAATGGTGGCGGTGACGCCGTGGCCGGCCTCGTTGCCCGACTCGCTCACGCGCTTGGCGTCGAGCGTGCCGGTAAAGGCCTCGCGCACGGAGATGGCGATGGGGTGGTCGGAGAAGGCCTCGGCGTGTGCGGCAAGCTCCAGCAGCTCATCGGTGGTGTGGCCTTGCGCCGGGCAGGTCTGCACGACCTTGAACTCGCCCTTGGTGAGGGTGCCGGTCTTGTCAAACACCACGGTGTCCACCTCGGAGAGGGTCTCGAGGTAGTTGGAGCCCTTCACGAGCACGCCGATGCGCGAGGCGCCGCCGATGCCGCCGAAGAAGCTCAGGGGCACGGAGATGACCAGGGCGCACGGGCAGCTCACCACGAGGAAGGTGAGGCCGCGCAGGATCCAGTCGCTCCAGGCGCCCGTGACGGCGCCGCCCACCACGGCGAGCAGCGCGGCCGCGCCGGTGACGAGCGGGGTGTACCAGCGGGCGAAGCGCGTGATGAAGTTCTCGGTCTTGGCCTTCTTCTCGCTGGCGTTCTCCACCAGCTCCAGGATGCGGCTCACGGTCGACTCGCCAAAGGGCTTGGTGGTCCTCACCTTGATAAGGCCCGTCATGTTGATGCAGCCCGAGATGACCTCGCTGCCGGCCTCGGCGTGGCGCGGCACGGACTCGCCGGTGAGGGCTGCGGTGTCGAGCTGGGTGGTGCCCTCGGTGATGGTGCCGTCGATGGGCACGCGCTCGCCGGGCTTCACCACGATGACGCTGCCCACGGCCACCTCGTCGGGGCTGACCTGCTCAAGCTCGCCGGACTCGCCCTCGATGTTGGCATAGTCGGGCGCGATGTCCATCATGGTCGAGATGGACTTGCGGCTCTTGCCCACGGCGTAGGCCTGGAAGAGCTCGCCTACCTGGTAGAACAGCATGACGGCCGCGCCCTCGGCCATGTGCGGGTCGGCCTCGGGGAAGAAGATCATGCCGAACGCGCCGACGGTGGCCACGCACATGAGTAGGCTTTCGTCAAAGGCCTTGCCGCGGCGCAGGTTGTTCCATGCCTTCTGGAGCACGTCGTAGCCGCCGATGAGGTAGGGGACGAGGAAGAGGACGAAGCTCGCGTAGACGGCGCCGCGCTCGCCAAAGAGGCCGGCGAGGGTGCCCGTCTCCTCGAGCGCGTAGACGGCGGCGAAGACGACCAGCGCCAGCAGGATGCGGTGGAGCTTGTGCTCCTGGGACTCCTTCTTGCGGCGCTTCTTCTTTTTGGGTTTGGCCTGAGCGGCCTTTGCGGCGGTTGCCATGGTTCCCTCCTGAATATATGAACAACCATTCATATGTTAGGGCGAGAAAAGGCCGCAGGCGATGCGGCCGGTATCTCGCGGGTGCCAGCGTGCGTTAGCGGATGATCTCGCAGTCGGGCTCGGCCTCGGCGGTGTAGTCCACCACGCGCTCAAGGACCTCGTCGAACTCGGCGTCGTCGGCCTCGAGGGTGAGCTTCTGCGTCATGAAGTTCACGGAGACGGATTTGACGCCGTCGAGCTTGGCGAGCTCGTCCTGGAGCTCGCGGGCGCAGTTGGCGCAGTCGATCTCGTCGAGCTTGAATGCCTTCTTCATGATGGGTCCTTTCGGATCGAAGGGGCGCGGGGCGCGTCCCGGCTGATTAGCAAAACCTATTCGCAGATGTGGCTCATGCCCTGGTTGAGCATGGTGTACACGTGGTCGTCGGCAAGCGAGTAGAGGACGTTCCGGCCGTCGCGGCGGAACTTCACCAGGTGCGACCCCTTGAGCGTGCGCAGCTGGTGCGAGACCGCCGACTGCGAGGTCTCGGTGGCCTCGGCGATGTCGGCCACGCAGAGCTCACGGCCCATGAGGGTGTAGAGGATCTTGATGCGCGTGGTGTCGCTGAAGACCTTGAACAGGTCGGCGAGGTCGTAGAGAAGCTCCTCGTCGGGGAGGTCTTCGGGCGAGCACTGCGTTTGGAGATGCTCGGCTGTCTGGTCGCCCATGGCGCGCTCCTTCCATATGAACGATGGCTCATATGTCTTGCTAGCACCCAGTATATGAACGCATGCTCATATGTCAATATGAATAAACGCAAATTTGGCGAGGGGCAAAGCGGGCAGCGCGAGCGGGGCAGCCGGCGCTAGGACGGCAACGGTCGTCGTGTGGGTTGTGGTAGCAGAAGGATGGGCTAGGTCGCACGACGGTCTCTAGGGCACGAAGCCAACGTTCGCGACGCTGTAGCGGTGTGGCGTTCGCGCTCGCTTGGATGCTGGGCTACAAGTCGAGTGAGGCGAGAATCGTCTTAGCGTCCTGGATCCCGTTCGCACGCAAAAAGGCCGCCGCAGGTTGGTTCTGCGGCGGCCTTTGCGTGCGATGCTCGGGTTGCGGGCTCGGGGCGGACCCTTCGGTTGCCGGCCCTGCTCGCCGGCTAGTTCTGGATCGAGGCGGCGTAGCTGTTGATGTCGATGCCGGCGTTGATGCGCACGCGCGGGAGCTTGGCCGGGTCGTCGCCGATCTTGGCCCAGCCGTTGACCGTGGTGAACGCGCAGGCGATACCGGCCTGCCTGACGGCCTCCACGCCCGCGTCGGGCACGTCGCCGAACGGGTAGGCGAAGGCGTTGTTCGCCTGCAGCTCCGCGGCCTCCTTCTGCAGGTCCTCGAGGATCTGCTCGGTGGTCATGGCGGTCATGATGCCGCCGTGGCCCGAGGTGCCGCCGGCCTGGTGCATCCCGTAGGAGTGCGACTCGAACTCAACGTAGCGGTTGCGCTTGGTGGTCGCGTTGCCCTCGTCGTCCATGCCGACGGTGAACGAGGTCGCCGGCACCTGGTATTGCTCGATCACGGGGATGCCGTGGTCGAGGAATCCCGCCGAGGCGTCGTCGAAGGTGAGCACGATGCTCTTGGCGGGCAGGCTGTTCGTGCCCTCGACGAAGGCCTTGACCTCCTGGAACGAGGCAAAATAGAAGCCGTTGCTCGTGAGGTACTGGAGCTGCTCGGCGAGCGCGTCGGTCGAGATGCTGTTGGAGTCGAAGGTTTGCGAGGTGTCGTTCGCGTCGTGCACGTCGTGGTACATGAGCACGGGGATGCCGTTTTGCTGCTTGTCCATGGACTCCACGACCTCGACTGTGCGCTCGATGCTCGCGCGGTGGCCGGTGGAGTCGGAGACCGCGTAGGTCACGGTGTAGGTGCCGGCCTTGGAGGTGTCGACGGTGCCGGTGGTCTCGATCTTGCTGGTGAGGACGCCGTCGGTGGGCTCGGCCGCGTGCGCGCCGGCCTCGAGGTACTCCTCGCCCTTGAGGACGATGGTGTGCTCGCTGCCGTTCACACCCATGACGATCTCGCCGGGGTCGTCGACGGTGGCGGCGGTATCGGCCGTGCTCGCGGTGTCCTTGGTTTTGGCGGCCTTCTTCGTTGCGGCTTGGGTGCTTGCGGAATCGCTGCCGTTGCTGCCCATGAAGTGCAGGAAGAGCGCGGCACCCCCGCCGAGGGCGAGCAGCAGCACGAGGACGCCCACCACGAGCCCGGCGCGGCCGCGGCGGCGCGGCTCGGGTTGCTCCGGCTGGCGGCCCTGCTGGGCCTGGCGCTGGGTCTGGCCGTAGCCCTGAACGGATGCAGAGGACTGGCGCTGGCGGCGGTAGGGGCGCTCCGTCGGGCGGGCGTTTGCGCCCTGGCGCTGGCGGGCGGTATAGGAGCTCGGCTGCGCCGGGCGCACCGTGTAGGTGTTCTGGCCTGTGCGCTCGGAGCTTGCGGTCTGGCCGTTTTGGCGGCGCTGCGGGCGGCCCTGGCCCCCGTTTGCCGAGGACGAGCTAAAGTGCGCGCCGTGTTTGTTTTCGCGGTTGAATGGCATAGGTCTTCCTCCCGATTACGTGCAGCTTTGGCAATTGTAGCGTGTTTAGCAGTGCAGGCCTCATGCGCGGCGGCCGCGTGCCGTTGATGGTGGGGGATCGTCGGCGCGTCCCGAGGCGCTCTGCGTGGTGAATGCCCCCACGCGGTTACCGCACCTCGCGGGCCCGTACGTTCCGTCGCGCCCTACGACGCGAACATCTCCTTGCGCGCGAACTCGGCCTGCACCGTGCGGAGCATGAGGTCGGTGTCGTCGAGGCCCAGGTGCTGCTCTGCCTCGCCCGACCCGAGCGTGCCGCGGCGGCGCGCCCAGTTCTCGAGCGATGCCGGGGCGCTCTCGCGGGGGAGCGTGGCGACCTCGGAGTCGAGCTTGCGGCAGATGTCGCGCGAGTCGATCACGACGATCTTGCCGGCGCGGCGCGCCTCGGCGTAGCCCTCGAGGTGGATCTTGAACCACGAGTCCTCAAAGGCGGCGTTGTGGGCCATGTAGGGGTACTTCTTCATGAGGCGCAGGATCTTCTTCTGCAGGGCCTTGTCCTCGCGGAAGGGCATCTTGCCGGCGATGTCGTCCCAGGTGATGTGGTGGATGTTCGCGAGCGGCACGTCGGCGCCGCGGTAGGCGTCGGGCAGGCCGCAGTAGTACGCCTCGGCGTCGTGCGGGGTGGCCGTGCTCGTTAGCTCCATGATCTCCCAGCCCACGTTGATGATGTGCCCGCGCTCGGGCGCGCGCCCGGTGGTCTCGATGTCGATGCCGAGCACCGTGCCCTTGATGGGCTTGCGCACGTAGGCCACCGAGAACGCGTCGCGGTCGCCGCGGACCTCGCGCTTGACGGCGCTCGCGGCGCGGCCCTGCATCTTGCCGATGGCCGCGCAGGTGTCGTCGTCCGAGAGGCTGCGGGCGAGCGTGGCGGGCGTGAGGTTGCGCAGGCGCTGCTCGCCGATCTGGTCGCAGAGGTCGCGGTTGCGGTCGGCGAGGTCCACGATCACGTCGAACCCGAAGCCCGGGTCGTCGCTTGCGAAGTACTCGTTGAGCAGGATCTTGAGCGCCTCCTCGCCCTTTTGGCGCTCGGCCTCCATGGCGTCGTAGTCGCCGTAGATGAACATGGCGATGAACGGCTGGTTGGAGTAGTCGAGAGCTTGCTGAACGTTCATGGGTCCTCCTTGGGAGCGCTCGCGTGCGGGCGCGTGGGTGTTGCGGTGGCGGCTTGGGGCGTTCGGGCTCGCGCACGGTCTGTGCGCTGTCTGTGCGGCCGTGCCGGGCGCTAGCTTACCATGCGCGCTGAGCGGCGCGGAGCTGCGTCTTTTCTGTACAATAGGGCGACTTTAGAGGGCCTGGCGCCCTGCTTGCGCCAGGCCCTGCTCTAGAACTTCTTGTCTGCACGCGCCCGCTGCGCTCGTGCGCGCGCCCGCGCGCAGGCTTCTGAAAGGATCCTCCCCATGGACTTCTTCCTCGACATCGTGCTCGACGCGGGCAACGACACGCTCGCGCTCGTGCCGTTTCTGCTCATCACCTACTTGGCGCTCGAGGCCATCGAGCACACGGCGGGGGAGCGCGTGAACGCCGCCATCCGCCGCGCGGGCGGTGCGGGCCCGGCGGTCGGCGCGCTGCTCGGCGCGTTCCCGCAGTGCGGCTTCTCGGCCATGGCGGCCACGCTCTACGCCGGCCGCGTGGTGACGCTCGGCACGCTCGTGGCGGTGTTCCTGAGCACTTCGGACGAGATGCTCCCCATGCTTGTGGCCGAGCACATGCCTGCCGAGCAGATGCTCGGCATTCTCGGCGCCAAGGCCGCGATGGGCCTCGTGACGGGCTTTGCCATCGACGCGCTCGTGCGCCTGCTGCGCAGCAACGCCCGCGTGCACGCCGCGCTCAGGCGCACCGTGCTCGGCGCCGCGGCCGACCCCGCGCACGTGAACTGCGCGCACGGCGACCACACGGGCGGCGACATCCTCGACGAGATCTCGGAGGCCGGCGTCTCGGCAGACCATATCCACGAGCTCTGCGTGCGCGACCACTGCGGCTGCGATGACGAGGACGAACATGCCCACGGCCACGACCACGGTTTCGGCCACGACCACGGGCACGGCTGCGGCCATGACCGCGGCCACGATGCCGAGGCGTGCGCCTGCACCGGCGAGCATGGGCGTGCCTGCGAGCATGCGGACGAGGATGAGCATGACCACGAGGACGGCCACGCATGCTGCTGCGCCCACGAGCATGGCC
>CAVDTO010000028.1:0-6557 GCA_963611895.1 bacterium | reverse complement strand
ACGAACACGATCATGACCATGGTGCCGAGGCCTGCGCCTGCTCCGATGAGCACGGGCATGCTCATGAGCACGAGGATGAGCATGGGCACGGGGACGTCCATTCCTGCTGCTGCGCTCATGAGCACGGCCACGCCGACGAGCACGGCCACGCTCACGACCACGAAGGCTCCCACGCGTGCAGCTGCGGCCACGACCACGACCACGAGGGCAACGTGCTCGCCCACGTGCTTCGCAGCACCATCTCGCACACCGTGCAGGTGTCGGTCTTCATCTTCATCGTCACGCTCGCGCTCGTCGCCGTGCTCGAGACCCTCGGCGAGCCCGCTCTCGAGCAGTTCCTGCGCAGCAACGAGGTCCTGGCCGTGTTCGGATCGGCCCTCGTGGGCCTCGTCCCCAACTGCTCGGCGAGCGTGGTCATCACCCAGCTCTACCTGGAGGGCGCGCTCGGCCTTGCGCCCATGCTCGCGGGCACGCTGGTCTCGGCCGGCGTGGGCTACCTGGTGCTCTTCCGCACCAACCGCAGTGCCCGCGAGAACCTCGTGTTCCTCGTCATGATGTACGTCATCGGCGTGGCCTGGGGCCTCGTGATCTCGCTCATCTAGCGCGCATGTGCCGATGCTGAGAACGCTGTAATGGGCTCTGCCGTTCGTGGGATAATCGGGGCATTCGATTGTCGTTTGAGATATGGGGTGCCTGTATGCCCGGAGCCGATAGAACGCGTTTGATGTCCGATTTGCCGAACCCGGGGGCTGCCGCCGGCCAAGCCCAGCAGACCGCCGCTTGGGAGGATCCCGCGGCCACCCGCATGGCCGCCCCTCAGCAGGCACAGCAGCAGGCTGCATACGGTGCGCAAGCTGGTCGGCAGGCCGGCTATGGACAACAGGCGGTCTGTCAGCAGCAGAACGCTTACGTCCAGCAGCAGGCGGGCGGCTACTCGCAGCAAGGGGCCTATGCGCAGCAGGTTGGCTACGGTCAGCAGGCCGCTTATGGCCAACAGGCCGGCTATCAGCAGCAAGCCGCCGGCTACGCGCAGCAGCCCGCGGCCCAGCAGGTGCCGCAGACGGACCGCACCGTCATGATGCCCGGCCAGAACGCCTACGCGCAGCAGGCTGCTCCGGCCACGCCGGGTGCCGATCGTTACCACGACGACGAGCTCGGCGGTACCGCGGCCTTTAAGGCGCCGGCCCGTTCCTCGCGTTCCCGTGCGCGCGCCGAGCGCCGGGCGGAGCGCAGCCAGGAGCGCGAATACAACCGCCAAGAGCGCGAGCAGTACGCGCAAGGCGAGCAGAAAGGCTCGAGCGCGGGAACGGTCGCAGGCATCATCGTCGCCGTCGCGCTCGTGATCGCGCTGGTCGTGGTGGTGCTCTTCGGCTTTGGCGGCCTCGGCAACCTGCTGGGGAACTCGACCCTTAACGAAAAGGCCACCGAGCTCGAGGAAAAGGCCACTTCGGCGGCCGATTCGCTCACGAATGGCACCACAGATACCACCGAGCAGAGCACCACGCAGAGCGACCAGAGCTCCGCGACTCAGCAGTCCGATCAGAGCTCGAGCGCGAACACGACGACGCAGAACTCCTCATCGTCCAATACGGGCACCTCGACCACGACCAATACCGACCAGAGCTCGCAGGGGACCTCGGGCGCCACGACCGACTCGAGCTCCACGGGTGGTACCGATTCGGGTCAGCAGAGCTCGCAGGGCACCTCGCAGAGCGACCAGAGTTCGGGCGATTCGGGTGCGTCTTCCGACACGTCGTCGACGGGGGAGAGCGGCCTGCTCGCTTCGGACCGGTAGGGCACGCGCTGCTACAATGGCCGAACGTTAATTGACCGGGTGCGGGGCAATCCCGGCGCGCGGATAGAGCCCGACATGGGCAGAAAGCGGGAGTGAACATGGCAGAAGAGCTGACGGTTGAGGAACGTGCCGCCCAGGGACGCGACAAGCTCGGCTTGGAGGGCTTCGACGCCCTGGTGCGGCGTGCGCGCACGTGCCGCCGGTTCGACGGCTCGGCACGCCTGCCCGAGGAGTACCTGCTCGAGCTCGCCAACCTGGCCCGCCTTGCCCCCAACGGCGCGAACGCGCAGCGCCTGCGCTTTCATGTGGTGAGCGCACCCGCGGAGTGCGATGCCGTGTTCGAGAACCTCGTGTGGGCTGCGGCCCTCAAGGACTGGCCCGGCCCCGCGGAGAACGAGCGCCCGGGCGGCTACATCGCGATCCTTGCCGAGCGCGCCGCTCCCGGCAAGCCCGCGGCGCCCATCACCGAGGTCGACTGCGGAATCGCCGCGCAAACGATGATGCTCGCCGCGCGCTCTTCCTCGCCCGAGGTCGCCGCCTGCATGTTCAAGGCCTTTAAGCCGGAGATCATGGACGCCATGGGGCTTGACGCCGACGTCTGTGAACTCAAGTTGATGATGGCCTTTGGTCACCCTGCCGAGGAGCAGAAGATCGAACCCGTGAGCGCGTCGCCCACGGGAACGCTTGCCTACTGGCGCGACGAGGCCCAGGTGCACCACGTGCCCAAGCGCGCGCTTTCCGAGGTGCTCGTTTAGGTAGCCGGCTGCGGTCCATCTGGCCGCAGCCGCATTTTGTTTGCGCGACCGCGCCCCGTGCGCAAGAAAGGCTTATCTCCCATGAAAAAAGACCTGTACCTGGTGCGCCACGGACAGACCATGTTCAACCTCAAGCAGATCGTCCAGGGCTGGTGCGACTCGCCGCTCACGCCGCTCGGCGTCGAGCAGGCGCGCCGCGCGGGCGAGTTCCTGCGCTTGCGCGGCATAGCGCCCGAGGCAGCGTTCACTTCGACGCTGACGCGTACCGAGGAGACCATTCGCGCGCTATGGCCGGGGCTTGCCTACGAGCGGCTCGACGGCCTGCGTGAGTGGTTCTTTGGGGACTTTGAGGCTGAGCGCAACCTGCTGCTGCCGGCCCATCCGTGGCGCGACTTTTTCAAGCCCTACGGAGGCGAGGGTCAGTTCGAGGTGCGCGAACGCATCGCCACGACGATAGAGGGCTTCATGGGCACGACCGATGCAGCAAGTGTGCTCGCCGTGAGCCACGGCTCGATCTGCCGCGAGTTCGTGTTCCACGTTCTCGGCGAGCCCGAGCGCGGCTACCGCCCCGTTCCGGGCAACTGCGCCGTCCTGCACTTCACGTTCGACGACGAGACCGGCACCTTCGAACTCGCAGAGCAGTTCGAACAAGAAGACTACGCCCGCGAGCTGGGCTTGGATCCGCTCGAGTAACGAGCGCGTGCGAAACCGCGGCGCCGATTGAGGCGCGCGTGCCCGTGCGCCCGCGTGTCTGCGATGGACGACAACCGGCTTCGATGCCTTATATACACAGCGTGTTCTCCCGTAAGCGACAAACGGCTTCCAGTTCTCTTGGCGAGAACGGGAGCCGTTGACATTAGCGGCGAGAGCGCTGCGCTGGCTTGGGCAGTGGCCGCTCTTTAACGATTCATATCGATTTAGCTGCAAGTATGATGATTGGCAAGGAGGTTGGCATGATTTACTTCACTTCGGATATCCACTTTGGGCATGCGTCCGTGCTTAAGTTTACGGGCCGGCCGTACGAGAGCATCTCGCAGATGAACCGGGTGCTCATCGCCAATATCAACGCGCGCGTCGGGCGCGAGGACGAGCTGTATATCCTGGGCGATTTCTCGTTCAGGATTCCTGCTGTTGAAGCCGCCGCTCTGCGCCGCAAGATCAACTGCCGGCGCGTCCATCTCGTCCCCGGCAACCACGACAAGGCGTGGGGCTCTGGTCCAAAGGAGCTCGAGGGCGTCTTTGACGTCTTGCCGCCCATCTACCGCATGAAGGTGGATGGCCGCAAATACGTGCTCTCGCACTATCCGCTGGCAGATTGGCCGAGCATGAGTCACGGCTCGTTCATGCTGCACGGCCACATTCACAGCCAGGGTAGCGACTACAACGAGCTCAACCGCATGCAAGGCGTCTACCGCTACGACGTCGGCATGGACGCCAACGGCCTGCGGCCCGTCTCTCTGGAAGAGATTGACGCCTGGTTTGCTGGGGTTTCATGCTCCGGCCGCGCCCGCTGGCGCAGCTGGGTGGCGCCCGAGCCGGGCCCCGCGCGCGAGCTTGCGCAAGCCTTGCTTGCCGAGGAACGCGAGAAGGAGAGGGCCGAGGAAGAAGAGCGCATCCGCCAAGCGGACGCGCATGCGGCGGCCGAGGCTGCCAACCCGGCACCAAAGATCTTCGCCAAGAGCATTGACCCTGAGGCCGCTGAGCAGGTCAGGTCGCTTGCCAAGCTGCCGCCCTTCGTGAGCTCGCACATCCGCGTGATGCCCGACGCCCATTGCGGCAAGGGTAGCGTTATCGGCTTCACGGCTCGCCTGGGCGATGCCGTGGTTCCCAACGTCGTGGGCGTTGACGTGGGTTGCGGAGTTCTTGGTTGTCGCCTTGACGAGGAATTCTCCGATGATCTCGTCCAGCGGCTGGACGAGGCTGCCCACAAGGTGATCCCCGTTGGCATGCACGTTCACGACGCCCCGCAGATTGAGCTGTCTGAGCTGCAAGAATATCGCTGCTTTTCTGCTTTCCACGACCACAAACAGCTCCTTGGCTCACTGGGCACGCTCGGCGGTGGCAACCACTTTATCGAGCTCGGCAGAGTTGAGGGTGCGCCGCCCTGGCTCGTGGTCCACACCGGTTCTCGCGGTATCGGCGCCCAGCTCGCCCGCTACTGGCAGGGCGTTGCGGTGCGGCAGCGCAACGGTGCTTCGCGGCTTCAAACGGAAGAGCTCATCGCAGCCCTCAAAGCGCAGGGGCGCGAGCGCGAAATCGAGCCGACGCTGCGCAAGATGCGCGAAGAGTCCGGTCCCTACATCCCCGACGACCAGTGCTGGCTGGAAGGATCCGAGAAGGACGACTATCTGCACGACATGAAGCTCGCGCAACAGTTTGCCTCGCGCAATAGGCGTCGCATCATCGAGCTGCTCAGCGAGGAAGCCGGCGTGCACGTGAGCGATGGCTTCATCGAGAGCGTGCACAACTACATCGATCTCGAGAACGGCATCATTCGTAAAGGAGCGATTTCGGCTCGGTGCGGCGAGCCGGTGATCATCCCGCTCAATATGGCCGCTGGTTGCGTTCTCGGCGTGGGCGAGGGCAATGATGACTGGAACTGCTCGGCGCCCCACGGGGCCGGTCGCGCCATGAGCCGCAAGAAGGCGTTCCAGTGGATCTCGATTGACGAGTACCGCAAGAGCATGGAGGGCATTTACTCAACCACGGTTTGCCAGGAGACGCTGGACGAGGCCCCGATGGCTTATAAGGACCCGGCAGAGATCGTCGCGTCTTTTTCGCCCGCGGTCTCGGTTACATTCCAGATGCGCCCGGTCTGGAACTTTAAAGCCACGGAGTAGGTGAGGGGCTTGCATGACGTTGGGAAGGGGCTGCTGATATGGCCGTTTTTGTGACGGGCGACACGCATGGGTCTCATGGTGTGCAGAAGGTCTATGACTGGGACCGGTCTGTTGGCAAAGACCTTGGCAGCGATGACTACCTTATCGTGGCGGGCGACTTCGGCTTTCCGTGGAACTTTTCGCTCGGCGAATGCGATCACATCGTCTGGCTCGAGAGCAGGCCCTATACGGTGTTGTTTGTCGACGGCAACCATGAGCGCTTCGACCACTGGGCGGAGCGGCCCGTGGAGGATTGGCATGGCGGCAAGGTGCAGCGGCTCTCGGACGGCTCGCCCATTCTCCATCTTTGCCGCGGCGAGGTGTTTGACCTCGATGGCGCGAAGATCTTCACCATGGGCGGGGCCACGAGCCCGGACAGGATCTACCGCATAGAGGGGATCAGCTGGTGGCCCTGCGAGCTACCGAGCGACGCCGAATACGAGAACGCTCGTGCCAATCTCGAACGAAATAACTGGCGGGTAGATTACGTAATCACCCATACCTGCGCCACCAGCATGCTCTCCAAGACGCTCTGGCCCTTGTCGGGCTGGATGAGACCTGCGACCGACCGCCTCACCAACTTCTTTGACGAGGTGGAGAACCGCCTCGACTACAAGCGCTGGTACTACGGCCACTTCCACCGCGACAGGAACGTCGATGCCCGCCATACCGTCCTTTGCAACGAGGCCATCCCCCTCGGCGAAGGCGTCGCGCTGGAGTGCGAGCGGTAAGGGCGTTGACGGCGAGGCCCGCCAAGCGCCGGCGCCCTACAGCTTGGCTACCTGGTGCAAGAAGAGGGCGTGCGGCAGCTCGGCGGGGATTGCGCTCCCGGCGGGGAAGAGCGCGCAGAGCGCGTAGTTGAACGGCTCCTTGCCGGTGGCGGGCTCTCCCGTGCGCGCCTGCAGTGTGGCGCGCATCTCGCGTTCTGCCTCGGTGGCAGCGAGCGCGGCTGGGGTCTCGACGCGCAGGGGCGCGATGCCCTCGAGCATCGTGTGGATGGCGTCCACGGCTTCGCGGCGCTTGATCTCCCACGCACGGTGGTGCGCGCCTACGCCGTCGACCAGGCGGTAGAGTGGCGTGCCCTGCATGGCCGCGCCGAGGATCATGTTGAGCACGGGCTGGTCGGCA
>CAVDTO010000027.1:0-13959 GCA_963611895.1 bacterium | reverse complement strand
CCATCTATGCGCTTGCCTCGGGTGAGCTAGGTGCCGAGGCAAGTGCGGCGCTCCCACTCGATCTGCTCGGGCTTCTCGCCTGCCAGGCGCTCGAACAGGCCATCGTCAGCGGATGCGCGGCCGCAGAGACCCTCCACGGCATCCCCGGCCGCGCCACCCTCGACCGCTAGGCCCAGCGCTCTGGCACGCGGTCCAAGCGGCTCGCAAACGCTGGCAACCATTCGGGCCGCATCCATCCGTTGAGGGTACGGCGGCGCACTGACGGAGCTCCGTTCTCAATTCGAACGCAGCAGCCGCCCGCTCAGAACTCGGCCGCGCCCGACTCCGCCAATCCCATCCACAAACACGTGGGTTCGCCGCCCGATTAGAACTCGGCCGCGCCAGCCTCGACCACGCTCAGCCCCGCCCACTCCATCTAAAACCAAAAAAGCGCCGCCACCCCAACGGTGACGGCGCCATCTCATTGAGCACTCAAACCCAGCGCTCAGCAAAAGCCCTCGCTAGTTGAACTTGAAGATCTTGCTCGCAGCGTGGTAGAGCCCGATCGTGGTCGCGCGGCCGGCGCGGCCGTGCAGGTTGGTGAACAGGCCAATCACGCCGTAGCGCGCATGGCGGTACATCTGCCGGTCGTAGGCCTTGAGGTCCGACCAGAGCTCGAGCAGTCGCTCGTTCGCGCCCTCTTCGCTCGAGAGCTTGGTGAACACCGAGCAGATGGCCATCATCATCGTGAAGTAGCCCATCATGTAGTTGCGCAGGCGCGGCTCCGCAACGTCGTCCCACAGATGGAACGACTGCATCATGATGCGCGTCACGCGGAACTGCTGGTCGAGCCGCTTGACCATCGTCTCCTCGTTCACGCTCTGGCCCTCGCGGCCGATGAAGTAGCGATAGAGGTCGATGTCGGCGTAGTACATGGTCTTGCAGAGCGGCAGCGGCACGTACGCGTAGATGTTGTCCACGTAGAACGTGTGCGCCGGCATGGGCAGGTTGGCCTCGCGCAGCACGTCGGTGCGGTAGCACAGGCTGTGCATGAGGAGGTTCTGGTCGGGGCGGAACCGCCCGATGTCGCCCCAGCCGAACACCTTCTTGCGCGGCAGCGCGGTGCGGTAGCCGATGGCGGTGTGCTTGCCCTCGTAGACCTTCTCGTACACGTAGTTCGAGATGAACAGGTCCACGCGCTGGTCGCGCTCCTCGAACCCGCGCAGGATCGTGAGCATGGTCGAGAGCGCGGCGCCGTCGAGCCAGTCATCGGAGTCGACGACCTTGTAGTAGGTGCCCTGCGCCTCGCGCAGACCCGAGAGCACCGCTATGCCGTGCCCTCCGTTCTCCTGGTGGACCGCACGGATGATGCCCGGATAGCGCTGCTCCCACTCGTCAGCCTTGGCGGCCGTCTCGTCGTGGCTGCCGTCGTCGACGATGACGATCTCGATGTCGTTGGCGTACGCGCCGCCCTCGAGGATCGAGCTGATGCATCGATCCATGTCCTTGGCGGCGTTGTACGACGGGATGCCGAACGTTATGACCTTATGCATGGCAGGAGATGATCTCGTCGGAGAGCTCGAGGGCGGAGGCCGTCACCGCGTCCATGTCGTAGTAGCGGTACTCGGCCAAGCGACCCGCGGGATGGAAGTTCGTGAGGTTCTGCACGCGCTCGAGGTAGCGCTCGTAGAGCTTGCGGTTCTCGTCCTCGATGATCGCGTAGTACGGGGTCTCTCCGGAGCCCGGGGTGTAGGCCTTGGAGTACTCCTTCATGATGGTGGTCTTGCCGGGAACGACCTGACCGGTCATGTTCTTGAACTCCGTGATGCGCGTGTAGTCCTCGCTCGTGGTGTAGTTCACGGTTCCCACAGGCTGGAACTGGTCCTGGTCGAGGGTCTCGAACTTCATGTCGAGCGTGCGGTACGGCAGCGCGCCCAGGTCGAGGTCGAACAGCTCGTCGAGCGGGCCGGTGTAGACGATCTCGCCGCCGTAGACCTTGCCGCAGACCGAGACGTTGGTCTCGCCGATCTCGAAGATGTCGCGCGCGTCGACGTCGCAGAACACGTCGATGAGGTCGTGATCGAGCATGTGCTCAAAGAGCTTGGTATAGCCCTCCTCCGGCATGCCCTGGAAGGGCGCCTGCGGGAAGTAGCGGTCGTCGTCGCCCACGAAGACCGGCACGCGACCGGTGATCGAGGGGTCGATCTCGTCGGGGGTCTGGCCCCACTGCTTCATGGTGTAGTGCAAAAAGACGTTCTCGAACACGTAGTCCGCGACCTCGGCGAGGTCGGGGTCGCTCTTCTTGCGGAGCTCCATGATGGGGACCTTGACGTCCTTGCCGAAGGCGTCGACGAGCTTTTGGTAGAGGAACTCGCCGCGCTCCTCGCCGAACGCGAGCTTGAGGCTCTGGTGGTTGAACGGCACCGGCATGAGCGTGCCGTGGATGTTGGCGAGCACCTTGTGCTGGTAGTCGGTCCACTTGGTGAAGCGCGAGAGGAAGTTGTGCACGTCCTCGTTGTAGGTGTGGTAGATGTGCGGACCGTACTCGTGCACGAGGATGCCCGCCTCGTTCTCGTAGTCGTAGGCGTTGCCCGCGATGTGCGGACGGCGCTCGAGGACTGCGACCCTGTAGCCGATGCTCTCGGCAAGGCGACGCGCGCAGACGGAACCAGCGTAACCGGCGCCGACGACGATCATGTCGTACGCGCAGGGATTGAACCCTTCGGGCAGCCCAGAGGTAATCTCCATTATCACTCCTTGTACGAGGACAGCCGTGCACCTACCGCTAGCTGGCCTTTTCTTCGTGGCTCATCCAAATGGACGATATATCAGAGGGATTATAGCGCTCATGATGCATATAATGTCTGTGCCACACAAGGAAAGCTCAACGCCACGTCCACCGGAGCCTAAACGATACGACCGCCACGAGCGGCCCATTCATCGGTGGAGTTGGAGATTGAGCGCAATTATGCGAGGAGCATACATGAGCGATTTTCTCAACCGCATGAAGGCCGCCGCGAGGGCGGACAAGAAGACCATCGTCTTGCCCGAGGGCGAGGACCCGCGCACCATCGAGGCCGCCAAGAAGATCATCGAGGAGGGCATCGCCAACCTCGTGATCCTCGGCAACCCCGACGAGATCGACGTCCCCGGCGCCACCGTCATCGACCCCAAGTGCGCCGAGAAGCACGAGGAGTACGCGCAGAAGTTCGCCGAGCTCCGCGCCAAGAAGGGCGTGACCATCGAGCAGGCCCGCGCGCAGGTCATGGACGCCACCTACTTCGGCACCATGATGGTCAAGATGGGCGACGCCGACGGCCTCGTCTCGGGCGCCTGCCACTCCACCGCCGACACCCTGCGCCCGGCGCTCCAGATCCTCAAGACCGCCCCGGGCACCAAGCTCGTCTCGGCGTTCTTCATCATGTGCACCGACACCCCCGAGTTCGGCACCGACGGCACCCTGATCTTTGCCGACTGCGCCCTCAACATCGCCCCGACCTCCGATGAGCTCTCCGAGATCGCCATCGCGAGCGCGAACTCCTGGAAGACCTTCATGGGCGGCGCCGAGCCGCACGTGGCCATGCTCTCCTACTCCACCATGGGCTCGGCCGGCGGCGAGATCGCCAAGAAGGTCCAGGAGGCCGTGGGCTTCTGCAAGGAGAAGGCCCCCGAGCTCCACATCGATGGCGACCTCCAGCTCGACGCCGCGATCGTTCCCAAGGTGGCCCAGCTCAAGGCCCCCGGCTCCTCGGTCGCCGGCAAGGCCAACGTGCTCGTGTTCCCCGACCTCGAGGCCGGCAACATCGGCTACAAGCTCGTGCAGCGCTTTGCGGGCGCCGACGCCTACGGCCCCGTGCTCCAGGGCATCGCCAAGCCGGTGAACGACCTCTCGCGCGGCTGCTCCGCCGACGACATCGTGGGCGTGGTGGCCATCACCGCCGTCCAGGCGCAGATGGCCGAGTAGCCACGCGGCCTTATAGATAGCGGCTCAGGGCCCGGCACGGATGAGAAATCCGAGCCGGGCCTATTTTTGAGTCGAGGTCGGAAGCGGGAACGACCTCAAGCCTGAAACCGGAATGTCAGGTTCGCCCCCGAGAGAGCCGGATTCCGCCTGCCCTGAGCAACGAAACAGCCCCGCAAGCAGTCGAATCGGACGGGCAGCCCCTCCCCCAATTTGAATCCGAAGAGAAATTCCGTTGACAGACCTCGCGGCTTCGGTAAAATATCCACTTGTCCTGGGGACGTAGCTCAGCTGGGAGAGCGCTGCCGTCGCATGGCAGAGGCCGAGGGTTCGATTCCCTTCGTCTCCACCAAGGTCTGCTACAGCCCCCGAGAAATCGGGGGCTGTTTTGCTATAGGGGCTCATGGCGCAACGGTTAGCGCAGGGGACTCATAATCCCTGGGTTGCAGGTTCGAATCCTGCTGGGCCCACCACGTTTTTGATAGACCCTGCAGCGGCGGGGTCTTTTTAGTTCTCGGGCCCCTCACGAGGATTCGAACCGATAAGGTTGCGAGGCGTTAAGCGAATAGGCCGGTGGCCTATTCGTAGCCGAGCATGCGAGCGGACGGCGGTAGCCGGCCGCGAAGCCCAGGGCTCGCGAAGCGAGACCGTGAATCCTGCTGGGCCCACCACGTTTTTGATAGACCCTGCAGCGGCGGGGTCTTTTTAGTTCTCGGGCCCCTCACGAGGATTCGAACCGATAAGGTTGCGAGGCGTTAAGCGAATAGGCCGGTGGCCTATTCGTAGCCGAGCATGCGAGCGGACGGCGGTAGCCGGCCGCGAAGCCCAGGGCTCGCGAAGCGAGACCGTGAATCCTGCTGGGCCCACCACGTTTTTGATAGACCCTGCAGCGGCGGGGTCTTTTTAGTTCTCGGGCCCCTCACGAGGATTCGAACCGATAAGGTTGCGAGGCGTCAAGCGAATAGGCCGGTGGCCTATTCGTAGCCGAGCATGCGAGCGGACGGCGGCAGCCGGCCGCGAAGCCGAGGGCTCGCGAAGCGAGACCGTGAATCCTGCTGGGCCCACCACGTTTACGACAAGCCTCGCAGCTGCGGGGCTTTTTCTTTGCCGGGCCCCTCACAAGGATTCGAACCGATGAGGTTGCGTGCGAGCTACTTTGCAAGACAGTAGAACTCCATCGACGCTGCGCCCTCGGCATGGAGCTTCATCACCGATGCCGCGGGCGAGTACGTGCGGCTCGTGAGCGCAACCTCTCCCCCGTTGGCGAAGATCTCCACCAGCGTCGTATCCGAGAGCACGCGCAGATCATGAAGTTCACCGAGCTCGACCGACCTTCGGTCACGCCCATGACCCTCGGCGCCCATATCCAGCGTGAGCATCCCGTCTGCAAAGCGCACGAACACGCCCGCGCGAATCTCGATCTCGACGGCCTTTGCGCCTTCGCAAGAAATCACGGCATCGAACAGACGGCCCGGCCGTTCGACATGCTCGCCGCCCGAAACACGCGCACTGCTTCCGCGCAGTTTCTCAAGTTCGCGTGCAGGCAGCTGGCAGAGCTTGCCCTCGTGCATGCTCAGCTCCCGCGGCACCGTCAGCGCGCACTGCCATCCGCGCGCGGTCGTCGGGTTTTCCGCCGTCGCATCGGGGCAGCCCACCCAGCCGATCAGAAGACGTCGGCCGGCGGCGTCCTCAAAGGTCTGCGGGGCATAGAAGTCAAAACCGGCATCGAGCATCGCAGGCCTGCCCTCCCCAACGATCTTGAAGCTCGAAGCCTCCCAATCGGCCTCGATGCGGAACCAGACGCACTGGTGCGGATTACGGTAACGCCAGCCCTCAGCAGGCACTCCCTGTGGGCAGCAAACAAGGATGAGCTCACCATCCAACACAAAGAGGTCGGGGCACTCCCACATGAACCCGAACTTCTCGTCGAGCTCGATGCGCGTCGCGTACCGCCAGCTCTCAAGATCGCGCGACACGTAGACGAGCACGCAGCCGCGATCGTCTTTGGTCCGGGCCCCGAGGACCATGTAATAGGTGCCTTCGTGCTCAAGGACCTTGGGATCGCGCACGTGGGTGCCGATATCGTCGGGATAATCCTGCGGCCCCAGGACCACGTGTTTCTCCCCCAACTCATCGGGGTCATCGCTCACCATGTGAATCTGATATTGCTCGCGCCCGGTGAGCACATAGTCGTAATCGTCGCGATCGAAGCGCTTGACGTTGCCGGTATAGAAGTAATGAATCTTGCTGCCGTTCACAAACGCCGACCCCGAGTACGCGCCGCTCGAATCCACATCGGAATCGGGGAAGAGCACCGGCCCGCGGTTCTCGTACGCCACAAAATCCCTCGTCGTCAGATGGTTCCAGAGAACCGGGCCGCCATGCGCGGCATCGAACGGGTCGTACTGATGATAGATGTGATACGTGTCGCCAACCTGAACCAAGCCGTTGGGATCGTTGAGCCAGCCGAGTTCGGGCTCGACATGAAACGCAAGCCTGTCCGGATCGGCCGCGATGCGAGTCGCCGCCTCGTTCTGCCCGGCACGCCACCGCTCGTAGTCCGAGCGCGTCACCCTCTGTTTCTGATCGAACATCTCTGCCGTCCTTCGCGTTGGGCGAAAAGACGCCCGGCCCGCATGAGCCAAGCGTCCTTCCGACGGGTCACCCCGTAGATTTTATTGACTTGTTTGGACTAGAAGCTGACATCGAAGCCTGCGCCCGAGCCCTCTTCGTCGGTGGTCGGAACGCCCTTTGCCTTGTTGTAGGCAAAGATGAGGACGATCGGCACGATGAAGGCGACCAGGTTGCCCACCACGTACCACACGAGCGTCTCGGGCGTGACGATGAGCAGGCCGAGTACGCCGGTCAGGCCCTGGCCGATAGCGCGGACCTCGAAGAGCTTGACGACGGCGCCGCCGCAACCCGCGCCGATGCAGGCGCAGATGAACGGGATGATCGAGTAGCGCATGTTCGCGGCGAAGATCGCGGGCTCGGAGATACCGACCAACGTGGGGATGAAGGAGGACATGCAGATGCTGCGCTCTTTGGAATGCTTCTTGTGGATGAGGTACATGCCGATGGCGCCGCCGCCCTGGGCGATGATGGAGACCGACCAGATGCCCTGGATGTAGTTGAAGCCGGTCGTGGCGACGAGGTTGGCCTCGATGCCCTGGATGAACTGGTGCGTGCCGGTAACGACGAGCGGCTGCAGGAACGCGGCGAAGACGAATGCGCCGAAGACGCCCATGCGGTTATACAGGACATCGATCACGCCGGCGAGGATGTCGCCGATGAGGTTGCCGAGCGGGCCGAACACGGTGAACAGGGCGATGTTGGCGAGGATCAGCGTGATGGTCGGAACGAAGACGAACGAGACGACCTCGGGAATGTACTTCTCGGCGATCTTCTCGACCTTGGCCATAAACCACGCGGTCAGGATCGCGGGGAACACGCCGCCCTGGAAGGCGACCATGGGAACGGAGAGCGGGCCGAAGTTCCAGTACTCGGCACCCGACGAGTCGAGCACGAACGTGTTGCGGTTCATGAGGTCCGGGTGAACCATGACGATACCGACGAGGATGCCCAGGATCGGGTTGCCGCCAAAGCGCTTGACTGCGCTGTACATGACGAGAACGGGCAGGTAATCGAAGGTGGTGGCGATGATGGCGAAGAAGCTCGCGAGGTTCTTGAGGAACTCGCTGTGGTCGGCAAGGCTGCCCTCCATGCCGAAGAGGCCGTTTGCCACGATCAGCGACTTGAGGCCGATGATGATGGCGGCGCCGACGAACGCGGGGATGATGGGGATGAAGATGTCGGAGAACACCTTGAGGACCGCGAAGACCTTGCCCTTCTTGTCGGCCTCGGCGCCCTTGGCCTCCGAAGCGCTGATCTCCTTGACGCCCGTCAGGGCCATGAAGGCGTCGTAGACCTTGTTGACGGTGCCCGTGCCGAAGATGATCATGAGCTGCCCGCTGTTGTAGAGCACGCCCTTGACGCCGTCGATGTTCTCGAGCTCGGCCTTGTTGTACTTGCTCGTGTCCTTGAGCACGATGCGCAAGCGGGTCACGCAATGCGTGGCGCCCTCGATGTTCTCGAGGCCGCCGACGTTGTCGACGACTTGCTGAGAGACTGCCTTGTAGTCCATGTTCCTCTCCATTCCTTTCTTAAACCATAAAACGGTTCTCAACCGTTACAGGGACGCAATCGTCGCGTTCGCGCACGCGAGGGTGCCGTCGGTGACGGTGAGCGCCACGCCCTGACCCTGCTTGACGCAGAAGCGCGCGTTGAGTGCGACGTCGTCGACGAAGATCGTCGCGATGTCGTCGTCGACGACCAGGCGCACGTGGTGGGAGCCCTCGCCCGTAAAGAACAGCGGGCGCTCGAGACCCATGGTGTTGACCTGGAACCACGGATACTGCGGGGCTGCCGTGAACTCGAGCCTGCCCTCGCGCAGATTGGCGCGGAACTCGTAGCCAAGGCCCGACTCAGCATCCTCGGCGAGCTTCACAGAGAAGCCGGCGGCGTCGCCGCTAAGCTCGATATCGGCATCGAGCAAATAGGTGGAACCGGCGTCCGCGGCCAGCACGTGCTCGGCCTTGCCCGACTCGCAGGAGAGCTCGAAGGCCTCAACGGCCTTGCCCTCGCCAAAGGCCCCGAGCATGCTGTCGGGGAGCTTGGTGCCCAGGGTGCCGTCGGCGCGCTGGACGATCTCGAGGGGCATATAGGTGCCGCCCCACAGGTAGGAGCTGGGGTCGCCGCCCTCGTCGCGCGTGGGGACCCAACCGAAGAGCACGCGGCGCTCGCCGTCGAAGGCGGTGCGGGCAGCATAGTATGCGCGGCCGTCGAAGGCGTCGTCCGCAGGGGTGATCCAGGGGCCGTTGATGGAGCGGGACATGCGGTAGCGCGTCTTGTTGCCGTCGCTGTACTCGGAGAACACGAGGTACCACCAGTCGCCCATCTTGAACAGGTCGGGCATCTCGAACATGGTGTAGAGGCCCGGATTCCACCAGTCGCCCTGGAACTCCCAATTGACGAGGTCCTTGGAGGTGAACTTGACCAAGCGGCCGGTCATCAGGCGCTTGTCCTCCCCCACGCGCGTGCCGAGGATGAGCATGTACTCCTCGTTCTCCTCGTCCCACAGCACGAAGGGGTCGCGCCAGTTGCGGTCGTCGTAGCCCTCCTGGGGCGGGAGCAGCGTCTCGGCGACGTTCTTCTCCCACGTGACGGTATCGTCGCTCGTGGCGTGCAAGAGCACCTGCTTCATCAGGCGTGCCTTGACCTTGTCGCGGTTGCAGCCCGTGTAGAGCGCATGGTACTTCTCACCCACCTTGAACACGGTGCCGGCATAGACGTACTGGTCGACCTCCTCGTCACCGCCGCGCACGAGGCTCTCTCCAAAGTCCTTGTAGCTGACGAAGTCCTTGGTCGTCGCGAGCGCCCACCCGAACGGCTCCCCAAAGGGATCGGGATTGCGCGTGTCGCGCTGATGGTAGAGATAGAACGTGCCGTCCTCGCCGTACGGCATGATGTCGCCTACCCAGATTCCCTCAGGTTGGTAATACACCTTGTACATCCGAGACTTCCTTTCCCACGAGATGCGAACTCGGTACGACTGCAAAGTATGTCAATCGTTTTCATGTGTCAAACGTTTTCATACTGTTGCGTCTTTTCGCAGGTCCAAACGTCGGCAAACGGTTGACATACGCCGATAAACGGTTTGAAGAAATCTGGGGGAGTATTCTGTTTTGGGAATTGCCTTAAGCGGTCTTGCCCTCGACGAGCTCAACGGGGAGCTGGATATTCGACTCGGGCTTCTCCCCGTTGACGAGCGCGATGACGGATCGCGCCGCGAGCTCGCCGATGAGGTCGATGTCCTGGCGCACGGTCGTCAGGTCGGGCAGGAACGTCATGGTGCGGCGGGCGCCGTCCGCGCCCACGACCTTGATATCGTCCGGGGCGCTCAGGCCGCGCTGCTTCATGACGTTGAGGCAGATGGAGGCCATCATGTCGTCTCCGGCAAAGATGCCGTCGATGTCGGGGTTCTCGGCGAGGATCTGCGCCACCGCGGCGCCCTTCTCCTCATCGGACTTCACGAACTCGATCTCGCGGACGAGCACGGGCAGGCCGGCCTCGGCCACGACGTCGCAATACGCCTCGGAGCGCTTGTTCGCGGGCATCCTCATGCGGCTGTTGTTGCGCAGGCACAAGATGCGCGAGCACCCATCGTCGATGAGGCGGCGCGTCGCGAGCTCTCCGACGCCGTAGTTGTCGCTTGCGATCTGAACGGAGCCCTCGCCCAGGTCGCAGTCGATGCCGACCAGGCTGAGGCCCATCTCGGCATAGGCCTCGGCACCGATGTTGAGCGAGTTGACGATGACGCCGTCGACCATGTTGCGACGGAGCATGTCGATATAGGAACGCTCAAGATCCGGCCGGTTTGCGCTGTTGCACAGCAGCATCTTGAAGCCGTTCTCGGCCAGCGTGCGCTCGACCGTCTGCACGACCTCGCCATGGAACGGATTGCTGACGAAGGGAACGATCATGCCGATGAGGTTCAGGCGGCCGTTGAGCATGGCGCGGGCGATATCGTTGGGCGCGTAGTTGACGCGCTCCATGGCGGCGTGGACCTTGTCGCGGGTCTCCTGGCTGATGTAGCCGCGATTGTTGAGCACGCGAGAAACCGTGGTGGGCGAGACCCCCGCCACCGCGGCGACCTCTTTGATACCGGGCTTAGCCGCATCCTTAGAACGAGCACCCTCGCGAGCCATAAGCGCCCTCTCCCCCATCAATACATGTCATCCGTTTTCACAAATTCCCAGCTTACCCCAACGGCAACCGATACATCAGAACGAAACAGTACGACCGTAGAAACAGCGGTATGCGGAGGACCAAAGCAGCTGCTTATCGACTTCCCGGGCTTTACGAGGCCGTTCTCGCCCATTTTGAGAGCGCTCAAAAAAGTTCTTGGAATCGCGCGGGGACGTATGCTAGTATCTATTCCGCCGAAAGGCACACGGGCGATTGGCTCAGGGGTAGAGCATATCCTTCACACGGATGGGGTCACAAGTTCGAATCTTGTATCGCCCACCATCGCAAAGTAAAGCCGAGAACTTATGTTCTCGGCTTTTTTGTTATGCGCGATAAATACGAGCCAAATACTCCCCTACCCCAGCATTTCCGCTGGTCAGAGACCAATTTAAGATTTTCGAAAAATAATTGTTGCACGCCTCAAAAAACTCCTCTATAGTACTTCCTCGCACGGGGGCGTAGCTCAGCTGGGAGAGCGCTTGACTGGCAGTCAAGAGGTCAGGGGTTCGATCCCCCTCGTCTCCACCCTTGCAAAGATAAGAGGTTCAACGAAAGTTGGACCTCTTTTTGTTGCCATACCATGGGGGATCGAACCCCGGTCGGGGCGCGGAGCTGAGTAAACGCGTGAGCGTTTGCCAGAGAAGCGCGCAAGGAGCCGCAAGCGAACGCAGATGGGCCCTCCATGTTTATGGGCGTCCCGCGCGGCACGGGGCTGCGCAGTCCGGTATCATGGTTACACTTTTGTTTCTATTCCGGGGCCCAGCCCCCTATCGTTGACGGCGGTATCTCCTGCATGGATCGAAATCTTGCATATCTCTGCTTGGCTGCCGCCGCATTCTGCACCACCTTCGTGCTGGTGCCCCTTGTTAAAAAGCTCGCCATCAAACTCGATGCCGTCGACTACCCCTCCAAGCGCCGCATCAACACGCAGCCCACGCCGCGCATGGGCGGCGTCGCCGTCTTCTGCGGTCTGGTAGTCGCCTGCGCTGTCCAGGTCTTCGGCACCTGGTACTTCGACTGGCCCCCGGCGCTCTCGCCGCACCCGTTCCTCAAGGTCGAGTACCCGCTCGTCGCAATCGCCTTCGCGATCATCTTCGCCACCGGCGTGGTCGACGACATCCGCTCGCTCAGCCCCAAGGCCAAGTTCGCGGGCCAACTGCTCGCGGCCGTCGTGGCCTGCGCCGGCGGTCTCACCATCAACTCCGTCGTCAACCCGTTCGTCCCCGGCAGCTTCATCCAGCTCGGCTGGGCCTCGTGGCCCATCACGATCATCTATCTTGTTGCGTTCGCGAACATCATCAACCTCATCGACGGGCTCGACGGGCTCGCCACCGGCATCTCGTGCATCGCGGCCTGCTCCATGTTCAGCTTTGCCGTGCTCGCCGGCCGTGCCGATGCCGCCGCCCTCTCGGTGGCCCTCATCGGTTCGTGCCTCGCCTTTTTGCGCTACAACTTCAACCCCGCGAGCATCTTCCTCGGCGACTCCGGCTCGCTCTTGCTCGGCTTTGCGCTCGGCACCATCTCACTCCTCAACGTGAGCCGCACCGCGGCCCTCACCTCGATCATCATCCCGCTGATCGTGGCAGGCGTGCCCATCCTCGACACGTTCTCGGCGATCATCCGCCGCAAGCGCGCGCACATCAGCATCGGCCAGGCCGACAAGGGGCATATCCACCACCGCCTCATCCAAGAGGGCTACAACCAGCGCGAGGCCGTGCTCATGATCTACGCCTGGTGCATCTTCCTCTCGGGCGGCGCGGTACTCATCAACCAGGTGGGCGTCATCGCACGCTTCGTGATCTTCGCCGTGCTCGTGGTGTGTTCGGCGTTCTTTGCCCTCAAGCTCCGCCTGTTCGAGCCCGTCTTGCGGCACCACTACAACCCCAAGACGCGCGAGGACGAGATCGTGGACCCCTCCGACCCGGCCTTTGCCGAGGAGGAGCGCGAGGCCGAGCGCGAACGCGAGGAGCGCATCGACCGCATCAAATCGCATCTGTAACAGACCGCATCTATAATCGAGAATCCCGGCGCGCCGAGCTTGCCGCGCCGCATTCACCAAGAACTCCAAGGAGAGATCATGCCCAACGAGAACAGCTACGAGGTCGCGCTCAAGAAGTCCGACGCCATCCGCGCCGACCTCGACGTCCACCCCGAGAACTACACCATGCTCACCGGCGACCGTCCCACCGGCCGCCTGCACCTGGGTCACTACTTCGGTACGCTCAAGGGCCGCGTTGAGCTGCAGAACAAGGGCTGCAAGACGAGCGTGCTCATCGCCGACTACCAGGTGATCACCGACCGCGACACCACCGACCACATCCAGGACAACGTCTACAACATGGTCATGGACTACCTCGCCTGCGGCATCGACCCCAACAAGACGATGATCTATGCGCACTCCGCCGTGCCCGCGGCCAACCAGCTCATGCTCCCCTTTCTCTCGCTCGTGAGCGAGGCCGAGCTGCTGCGCAACCCCACCGTCAAAGCCGAACAGGAGGCGAGCGGCCACGAGCTCACGGGTCTGCTCCTCACCTACCCGGTGCACCAGGCCTGCGACATCCTCTTCTGCAAGGGCAACGTGGTGCCCGTCGGCCGCGACCAGCTCCCGCATATCGAGCTCACGCGCACCATCGCGCGCCGCTTCAACAACCGCTACTGCAAGGACCGCGCCCCGGTGTTCCCCGAGGTCGACGCGCTCCTCTCCGAGACCCCGCTGCTGCCGGGCCTCGACGGCCGCAAGATGAGCAAGAGCTACGGCAACGCCATCAACATCTCCATGACCCCCGAGGAGACCGCTCAGCGCATCAGGAAGAGCCAGACCGACTCCGAGCGCATGATCACGTTCGACCCCGAGAACCGCCCCGGCGTGTCGGGCCTGCTCTCCACGGCCGCCATCTGCACCGGCCGCTCCGAGGTCGAGATCGCCGACGAGATCGGCATGGGCGGCTCCGGCACCCTCAAGAAGTACGTGACCGAGGCCGTGAACAGCTACTTTGAGCCCATCCGCGAGCGCCGTCACGAGTTCGAGAACGACCTCGGCTACGTTAAGGACGTGCTCGCCGAGGGCAACCGCCGCGCCAACGAGATCGCCGAGGCGACGCTCGACGAGGTGCGCGAGGCCATGGGGATGGTCTACTAGGCTTGAGGCTTGCGGCGCCGCGAGGTGCCCACCGGCGCGAAGACGCAGCCGGCTCTGCCGTGCGTGCGCCCGC
>CAVDTO010000026.1:0-14249 GCA_963611895.1 bacterium | reverse complement strand
CGGCGCGCCCAACGGTCTGCGGGCACGGAACGGCCACCAATCGCCAAGCGAGCTCAGAGGCTTTGCTCCGAGCTCGACCACCCCTACTCCTGGGCGGCGAGCACCATCGCGTAGACGTCGCGCTTCTTACGCGAGTACTTCTGCGAGAGGCGCTTGGCGATCCCCGGGGCGGGCTCACCGGCGGCGAGGGCCTCGCGGATCTCGGCCTCGAGCTTCTCCTGCGCGTCGGCAGGCGAGCTCGCGGGCGCGCCGACGGAGATGGCCGCGGCCTCCTCGGCCGCTGGCGGCCCGACGACGAGCGCTATCTCGCCGCGGATCTCCGCGCGATCGCGCATGCGCTCGAGCAGCACGGGTACCGCGTCGCGCACGACCTCCTCGTGCAGCTTGGTGAGCTCGCGGCAGACGGCCGCCTCGCGCGCGGGAAAGACCTCGGCCACAGCCTCGAGCGTGGCCACGATCCGGTGCGGGCTCTCGTAGAAGATGAGCGCGCCCGGCACCGCCGCGAGCTCGCGCAGGCGCCGCACGCGCTCGCCGTGTTTGCGGCCCAAAAAACCCTCGAAGAAGAAGTGATCGCACGGGATGCCCGAGGCCACGAGCGCCGTCACGCAGGCCGAGGGCCCCGGCACGACCTCGACCGGAACGCCCGTCTCGCGCGCGGCCTCCACGAGAACCTGCCCCGGGTCCGAGACGCTCGGCATGCCGGCATCGGAAGCGAAGGCGAGGGTCTCGCCCGCGAGTATGCGCTCGACGAGGCCCGCCGCGCGGGCGGAAATCACGTTCTCGTCGCAGCGCACGAGCGGCTTGGAGACGCCCAGGTGCGCCAGGAGCTTGCCCGTCACGCGGGTGTCCTCGCAGCAGATCGCGTCGGCCTCCTCAAAGGCCCGCGCCGCACGGGGGCTCATGTCGCCCAGGTTGCCGATCGGCGTGCCCACCACGAGCAGGCGGCCGCCCGCGGGGACGGTGGAGCCGGTTGCGGGGGCAGCAGCCGAACCCGCGCGCGTTGCAGCCTCGACCTCGTTCGCGGAAGACTTGCCGGAGCAGTTTGCAGAATGGGCTACCTGGGCATCAGGCTCCGCCGTGGGAACGTCGAACTCGACCTCGGCAGCGCTCGTCGATTGCGCGGCGACCCCCATAGCGCTCTCCTCCACCTCTTCGGTTGCCAAAACGGCCTTATCTAGCGCGGCCATCTAGTCGATCATCGCCTTCTCGAACGTTGCGAGCGTGGCGCGCGCGTCCCAGGCCGGGATGCGCTTCTCGGTCTTCCAAGTCTGGAAGAACCAGCCCGCGGCGGGCGCGAACGAGGTGAGCTGGTTCGCCACGAAGATGCGCTCGTAGGCGGAGCGGCCCTCGGGGGTCACCGACGCGTTAGCGAAGACGGCAGCACCCGACCACTCGCCCACGATCACCGGGAACCCGGCCGACGCGGCCTCCTTGAGGACCTTCTTGTTGCGCGCGATGGCGTTCGCGAGGCCGTTGGGGCTCGTGATGTCCTGCGAGAACTCATCCTGGTAGTGGTAGAGATGCACGTCCATCACGACGTTCTTGTACTTGGAGCCGCTCATAAAACGGCGCCATGCGCCGGGGTGCCCCGAAGACGAGAAGACGACCATCTTGCTCTCGGGCATGTGCTTGCGCACCACCGCGTAGGCGTCGCGATAGAAGTTGCGCAGGTAGTGAACGGGAATTCCGTCCGTCATGTTGAGGAACGCCGTGCGAACGCGCATCTGGGGCGAGTCGAGCAGCTCGATGCCCAAGAGGGCGTCGGAAGTGCCGTAGCGCTCGGCGAGCTTCTCGAGCGTGGCGAGCGCCGTGGCGCGGCCGCTCGTGGAGGAGTGCCACTCGGCCGTGAACTCGCTCAGCGACTGCTCGTTGGAATCGCCCTGACCGCCCGGGACGGTCGCGAGGTCGAGCAGGACCTTGAGGTCGTACTTGCCCGCCCACTCAATCGCGCGGTCGATGTAGTCGACGACCGAGATGTACGAGACCTCGTCGTCTTGGGAACCGAACGCGTACCAGGGAACGGGCAGGCGCACGGCGCCGAGGCCGATGAGCGCGATGCGGCGGAAATCGTCCTCGGTGATGAAAGTCTCGTAGTGCTGGCGCACGCGCTCGTTGTATTGCGCGGTGCCGAGCGCCGCCTGCAGCTCCTCGGCGTTGGCCGCGCCCGTCGCGGCAAAAAGCGACGGCGTCACCCACGGCTCCGGTATGAACCAACCCGAAAGGTTGACGCCCTTAATCCTGGCTCCCATGACGGCCTCCTCGCTCGCAAGGCAAAACGCGGCGAGCGCAGCGCTCCCCGCAGCATGATTTCTCTTGCATGAGTATATCTTTGCGAGCGGGGCGGGGCGCATGGAGGCGAAGCAAAAGAAAAGCCCCCATTTCTGGGGGCTGTTCCATACAAGGTGGCGGGGAAGGGAATCGAACCCCTGACACGAGGATTTTCAGTCCTCTGCTCTACCAACTGAGCTACCCAGCCAAATATGTGTGCCTCGTTGCAAGGCTTGATTAGTATACCGAAACCGAATCGGCCGTCAACAGCAAATCTGAATTTCTTTTTGAAGGGCGGCGGGCGATGGAGATCTGCTCCAGAACCGCCCAGGCATCCGCATGGCGCAACAGGCGCCAAGGCGGCACGCGCTCATAATATGTGAGCACGGTGCCGTCCTTTGCTATGAAGGCGACGTCTATGGCGCATGGCATGAAGCAGGTATGCACGGAGCTACAGCGTGGAAAAACGAGAACGGCCGGGTTGCAGGCACGCCCCTGCCCCACGGCACCCATAAGCCCAAGCAACCGTTCAAAGAACCCCGTCACAAAGCGCAGCTCGCACGGTTCCCAGCCAAGCGAGCGCACGGCCGCCCTCACGGCCTCGCGCTCGCGCGCCGTCGTCCTCATACGACCACCCCCGGCCGCCATGGGTCGATGGTCACGCTGCGCTCATGCCGCAAGAACGCTGGAGCGCCCATCGACACGCCGGCGATCGTGAGGCCGCTCGGCCAAGGCTTCATCCTGAACTCGCACCGATACGTTCTGAGCGCACCGACGAGCGCAAGCCCTCGTTCCCCCTCCTGAACGCCCCCGCCCGCCGTGCAGTTCACCTCGACCTCGACGTCGTAGTTGCCCATCGCCTTCTTGATGGCCTTCTCGATGTCCGCCGACGCATCCGACACCTTCCCGGAGGCGCCGCTCTCCCCCGCCGGCGACACGCCCTGCGCGATCACGATGTCGGGCGCTATGCGGTCGAACCGCGCCGTCGCGGAGAGAAAGACCATGAGGTTGTAGACAATGAGCGCGAGCACGAGGAGCACGGGCGTGACCACTGCCATCTCGACGGTGGCCTGGGCACGTTCTTCATGTGCAAGAACATGGCGCCGAACGGGCTGGCTCCCCTTTCTGCGGCGCCTGCGAGCCCCACGCCCCGGACGACGCCGGGTAGCAGGTGCATAGATTATTGCGCCGGCAGACCCTCGCGTCCCGTCCCCGCGCCGCAGGAACGCACGACAACCCTTTTCGCCAGCTCTAACGGGCGCGCGCCGCGACGCGGCGGTAAGCATGTGTGTCTCTGCTTCACGCCACAATGTGACGGCAAGCGAGCAAGCTTCCGCTTCGCGCCACAACGTGACAGCACGCACGCAGGCCCCTGCTTCACGCCGCGATGCAGCGGCAGGCGCACATACTTCCGCTTCGTGCTGTGACGTGGCAGCAGGCGTGAGAGCTTCCGTCACATCAGCGAGCGCACCGCACGCACTCAATTCTCCACAGCAAATCGCCTCTTGGTCGCTCATGATCCGCCTCCAACCAGGCCCTTGAGATCCTTCACCTTGACCGTCAGCGGGATGCTCCCGCCGCCGGGGATGGGGATCTCGGCCACCGTGAACTCCGTTGAATCGATGTACTCCCCCACGTCGTACGAAAGCGCGCGCATGAGCGCCGCGGGGTCCCGCGTCCCGATCGGAATCTTCCTGAGCGCGTCCTGCACCTTTTTGAGCGGGGGCACGTCGGCGTGCTCGATCACATTCGCGGAGTCCGTGAGAACGGGCTTCTTGAGGCTCAAGTCGACCGGCTCAAAACCCAGTCCGCTCACGGCCGCATCGAGAGAGTCGGAAAGCCATGTTGCTATCGGCCCGAGTCCCAGGGGCGTCAGCCCATCGAGCAGGCTGTCCATCATCTTGTCGAGGCTCTTGTCCATGTCGCCGTAGCCGATAAGCAACTTGCCCCAAAGGCCTGTAACATCGTTCACCAGGCCGGGAACGCCACCGCCGCCACTTCGCTCCTCGAGCGACGAGAAGAACTTGGAGAGCACGTTGTTCTCCGCCGTGGCGGCATCGGGGGCGAGGACGGCCGCGGAGACCGCGCCGCGGGCGGGAACCGTCGCGGCCTTGGTGAAGTGCGACGTGCCCTCGGGAGACGCCGTCTCGCCCGCCACGACGACCGCCACGCACCCATAGCGCCCGGGCGGAGCGATACGCGGGCGCTTGCCGCCAAGCGACGAGATCGCGTCCTTGAACGCGCTCGACGAATCCTCCGCCTCGCTTTTTGCCTTTTGCTCGAGTTCGAGCTCGCGGTTGCGGCACTCGACGTAGTGGTCGAGCGCCTCGGTGAACTCGCGGAGATGGTACTCGTAGCCGTTGTCGATCGAGGTTGAGGCAGCAGGGGCCTTGCCCACGTCGCCGACTCCAAACCGGCACTCCGAACACTCCGCCACGGTGCCCGCATCAAGCTCGGCCAACGATGCGTTTCCGCCGAAGGCGCCCGTGGCCCCCGGGCAATCGGTGCCGTAATGGAGAACGACGGCGTCGCCCTCAACGCTGGTCGGCCAAACGGCATCGGTATAGAGCGTCGTCTCCTTGACCTCGGCCGTGTTTTTGGGGAGCAGCTCGACGTTCGACACGCACCGTCCGTCGACCTCTTCCACCTTTGCGCCTTTGAGTTGGTCGATCGCGTACCTGTAGAACGCCCGGCGCGCAGCCGAATCGGCCTTGGCCTCCGTGCTCGAACCCTCCGGTGCGTCATTCGCCAAACGCCAGCGGTAGTATGCGCGCGACCGCCTGAGGGCGACGTTCGGCTCCCACGTGATGCTCGAGGCGTAGTCCGGGTTTTCCGCCGCAGAAAGGCCCGAGAGCTTGGCCGCGCGCTCCTGCATGTTCCTGCCCTCGCGGCCGCAGTCCGCTATCCAGGCGTCCTTTTTTGCCTGGGTCGATTCCTTCGAGGCCTGCACGAGCTCCGCCGCCGCGCGATCGAGTTCGGTAGCCGTGTCGGAAAGCCGCTCCGTGCTCACGCCCTCCCCCTCGATCGCCGGGAACTCCGACGCCGAGGTCTTGGGAACCGGGAGCGCGATCCCCGTGTACGAGATACGGTCGGTGTTCTGCGCCACGCACGTGCGCGCAGATGAGGCCGCGACCAGGTAGGGCAGCGACGTCTCGAGCTTCTGCAACCCGACCGAGGCCGATTTGGCGAACTTGTTGCGCGTCTCGATGATGCGCATGCCGCAATCGACGGTCTTCTCGGCAGCTCCCTGGGCCCCGGGAATGAGCAGCGCCACGAGTCCCACGCCCGTCACGCAAAAGCCCGCAAGCCCCAGGCTCAGCACGCTTGCGTCAACGACCGTCGCCGTCGTGGTGTAGCCGGCAACGACGTTCGCGCCGGCAAGCGCCGTGACGTCGGCGCTCGTCTGCACGTCGGCCGCGCGCGACATGCTCCATATCGCGGTCGCGGACGAGAACACGATAGTCAAGATCACGAGAATCGAGACCGCCGAGGCAACGGTGGTGTAGGCACCGTCCTCTATGAAGAGGTCGATGCCCGCACGCGCCATGCATCCGCCGCGTTCGCGCCGGCGCCCGCGCACCTCCGCGCCGCGGGCGAACACCGCAAGCAAGCGCCGCCAGAGCCCACTCAGAGGGCACTCAACCCCACGACGAGACCCACGAGTCATAGTTTCCCTCCAACCACGACGGTCTTCCCTTGTAGGCAACCTCGACCTTGAGCTTCACGTTGCCCACATCGTCGGGCGTGCCCCATGCCCCCACAAACACCCCGAGCACGGGCAGAGGTCTCACGGATCCCTCGATGCACACGCGCCCCGGACCACCGTTCTTGGAGGCCTTTGCGAACGAGATGTCCCAGGTAAGCGAATCGCCCTCATGAAAGATCGCGAGGTCGGGCACGGCGCCGAGCCGCCGCTGCACAAAGGCCTCGAGGGCATCGTCGCTCGCGGACTCGCTCGTCGCCATGAGCCGCACGCCCTCCGCGGCGGCGTTCTCCATCACCGCACGCGTATAAAGCAGGCAGCACGGCTGCAGCGCCAAGAGCAGAAGCGTCAGAAACGTCGGCAGCAAGAAGGCCGCCTCCACGCTCGCCTGGGCCGCGGTCTCGCGCAACGGACGCAGCAAACCCGCGAGGCGCGCGTTCTCAGAAGATGCCGATGTCGAGCGCCCCGTACGCATTGAGCGCATGCGATGCCGACTGCTCGGCAGCCCCCGAGAACACCCCGCGTTCGCCCGCGCGCCAAAGAGCGCCGAGCCCCAAGACGATCGAGAGCACCGCCACGGTAACGATCGCGTACTCGACCGTCGCCTGCGCGCGGGTCTCCCGGCATATCTCGCCCACATGACCGCACCTCCCCGGCACCTCACTCGGCGGCAGGCAAGAGCCGAACCGCCCGCACCTCGCTCGTCTCATCGTTCTCCCCTGCCACCACCGTCACCATGTCGACCCAACCGCGCGAATCGCTCACGATCGCGCCCCAGACCGACCCGTTCAAATCGAGATATCCGCTGGTAGAGAGCGACGCAGTCTCGATATCCGCATAGCGCTCGAGCACCTCGGTCGCCGACTCCACCAGCCCCGTATCGCTCTTCCAGAACACCTTCGGCTGCGCAGAGGCGGCCGCAGCGCCGCTTTCCACCGCCACAGCTTTGCGCGCTAGATCGTCCATGAACCGCTCCGCGCTCGAGTTCTCCTTTGCGGAATCAGTCCCCCAAGAAGAAAGATTCGCGGGCAAGGCGGCCTCGTCCGCATCCGCATCGGAGTTCTCGCCGGCATCGCGGCTCCCCCAGAGTCCGGCGCCGATCGCAAGCGCAAGCAGCAAGGCCGTCAGAGCAAGCACCCCCGCACGCAAGCGACCGTGCCGCGCATCGTTCGTCACAGGCTGTTGATCCCGTTCGAGATGGCATCCCACAGCTGCGACACCTTGTCGCGGAAGGCGATGATGGCGAGGATCGCGATCACCACGAGCACGCCGACCAGGATCGCGTACTCGGTCGTGCCCTGAGCGCTTTCCTCATCGAGCATCTCGGCCAGCATTCGCTTTGCGTGCGCCGCCTCCAGATGAAGCCTTGTCGTGATCTTGAACATAGCAACTCCTCACAGCATCTTGCCCGCAGCCAGGAGCGGGCCCAATATAGACAACAAAAGCGCAGGTAGAATCAGGGTTCCCGTGGGTATGAGCAGCTTTACCGGTGCGCGCTCGATCGCGCGCTCGACGCTTGCCCGGTGCGCCGCACGGATCTCGGTGCTCTGTCCCTGCAGGGTCTCGGCAAGGGGCGCTCCAAGGGCCAACGCCTCGCCCGCGGCGATCGCGAACGACTCGAGGGCTCGCACGCCGATGTCGCCAGCGACGGCCATGAGCTCCTCCTCGCGCGAGGAAACTCCCGCGCGCCACGAGACGAGCGCCTGCTTCAGCCGGCGCGAAAGCTCCGTGCTCCTGCTCGCGCAATAGATCTCGACAGCGGCGTCGAATGAAAGCCCCGCCGATAGCCCAAGCCGCACGATGTCGATCATCTCGGACACCTCGGCAAGCGTGGCGTGCTCATCTGCGCCGCCGCTCGCTAGTTGCGCGAACGCCCGCTCCACAGGCTCGATCACAACACGCGAGACAGCCCGCCAGGCCTTTCTCGCCGTGCATCCAAGTCTCTGGGCGAGCACGCGTCTCTCCATCGCACTGAATCCGCTCGCGCTCCAGGCAAAGGCCGCAACCGCCGCCCCAACGCCCGCGCTCGCATACATCTGCCAACTCATAGGTCCACCTTCATGATCTTCTTGATGAACACCCAGGCGATCCCATTGAGCCCGAGCGCCACCGCGATCGAGGACGCCCCTGCCGCCGTCGTGAGGCCGGTCCTAAAATCAGACGACAGGAGCGCCAGGACCAAGATCAACGCAACCGGCATGGCGGCCACCATCTGGGCCGACATGCGCGCCTGCGAGGTCTTCACATCGAGCCGGCGCCTGAGCTCTATCCGCTCGCCCACGAGCGAAGACGCCTCGGCGAGCAGGTCTTTGAGCGGGGCCCCCGTGCGCTGCGACACCTTGAGCGCGAGCGCAACCAGGTCGAGCCCCGGGGCGTCCATGCGCTCGAGCATTTCGTCGAGCGCGGCACCCGCGGGAACGCCACACGAAATCGCGGCCGAAACGCGCAGGAACTCGGATCTCACCGGCTCCTCGGCATGGCTTCCCACAAACCTCATGCCTTGCGCTAGGGAGTGGCCCGACGCAAGCGACATCGAGAGCGCGTTGAAGGCCTCGGGCATCGCCGTCTCGAGGCGCTTCGCCTCGGAACGCATGCGCCCGGCGGAGCCGATCGAGAGCATCGCCTGCGGAAACACGAACCCGCCAGCAACACCGAGCGCGCTCATCGAGAGCACGCCCACGCCGAGGGCGCCCGCAGCGCACAGGAGCACGAGCATCCCGGCCGCCTCCTCGCGTGTCGCCGACGCATCGCGCAGATGAGCAAAGAGGCGCAGGTGCACAAGCTCGTCGAGCATCCTTCGCACCGGGCGCGCGCCCATAAGGCGAGCTGGCACATGGGAACCCAAAGTCCGGGCAACGCCCCAAATCCCCTCCGAAAATGAAGCAGAAGCCCCCTGCATCCCCTGCGGTCCTCGCACGTCACGCGGCCCAAAAAGCCCCGTCGCGTTCCAGGCCGAGCCGAACGCCAAGAGCGCCACCCCTAGGGGCAAAGCGATCTCCATTCCTCCACCTCCTCCTCGTCGAGTTCCCCCGAGCACAGGCCTTCCTCGATGAACGGTGGCTCGCACTCGAGCTTCCAGGTCTTCTCGTTCGCGTCGAACGACACGAACCGCGTGAGCTCCACGCCGCCGTTCTCGGCTCGCGAGACCCCGGAGTACGAGGTCACGTAGCGCTTGCCGTCCGGTCGGCGCTCCGACATGACGATCCCGTCGAGCGCGAGGGCGATCTGCTCCTCGATGAGCTCCGACGGCAGGTCGATTCCATAGCGCGCGAGCAGGGTCAGACGTACGATCGCCTCCTGCTCCGTCCCGGCATGGAGCGTGGTGAGCGAGCCATCGTGCCCCGTGCCCATCGCGGTCAGCATGTCTATGCACTCCGCGCCGCGCACCTCGCCGACCACGATGCGGTCGGGCCTCATGCGCAGGGCGTTCGTGACGAGGTCGCGAATCGTCACCGCGCCCTCGCCCTCGATCGAGGCCTCGCGGGCCTCCAAGCGCACCACATGCGGATGGCGCGAGAACTTGAGCTCGGCCGAATCCTCGATGGTCACGATGCGCTCGCCGGTCCCGATCTCGCACGAGAGCGCGTTGAGCAGCGTAGTCTTGCCCGAGCCCGTGCCGCCGACGACCGCCAGGTCCTCGCGCAACGAGACCGCGCACGAGAGCAGCTGCGCATACCACTCGGGAATGGAGCCGAGCTTCACAAGCTGTGCAAGCGAACTGATCCGGTCCGAGAACTTTCGGATGGTGAGCACGGGTCCGTCCATCGCGACAGGCGGAATCACCGCGTTCACGCGATAGCCGCTCTTGAGTCGCGCGTTAACGATCGGGCTCCGCTCGTCTACGCGCCTGCCGAGCGGCGAGATGATGCGGTCGATCAAGATCCGTATCTGCTCCTCGTCGTCAAAGACGCGCCCCAGCGGATAAAGCACACCGCCGCGCTCGTAGAATGTCGAATCGCGGCCATTGACCATGACCTCGGTTATCGAGTCGTCTTCCAAAAGCCGTTGCAGAGGACCCAGGCCCACGACGTCGTCGAGGATCTCGTCGATCAGGCGCTCCCGCGCGTCGCCGACCATCGGCGCCCGCTCCTGAACGTTGAGCGCCGCCTCGGCGGCGGGCCGCAGTTCCTCGCGCGCCTGGGCGCTGTCGTAGGAGTTCGCGATGCGCGCAACCTCCTCAAAGCCCACGCGTTCGAGCATGGTGCGCTTCACCGACGCCTTGAGCTCATAGCGTCCCTCGTCGCGCGAGAGCGCAAGCTCCCCCGGCTCGGCGACGGCGTCAGCCGTCTCTATGCGCGCCAAAAGACCCATCGTCTACACCTTCTTCCAAGGCAGGCGCAGCCGCGGGCGCTCCTCGTGGAGCGGCCCCTCAACGGCGCCGTTCCACTTGCCCACCGAGCACCCGAGCTCAGACAGGAGCTCACGCGTCGCCGCCCTCACGCTCTGCGCAAAGGCGCCCTCGGCCGCCACGAGGTCGTCGCAGCGTCCGTACTCAAGCATCCGCGGGACGTTCTCGTCGACCGCGATCCTTATGCGCGAGCTCAAAGAGCACGCCAGCCCAAACGCCATCGCCCGGTCCTCATCGGAGCCGCGCGCGTCGGCCTTGTTGTAAACAGAGCTCATGCGCGTGCGCGGAACGCCAAGGCGCGCCGCCAGGTCTATCGCCCGCGCGGCGGACTCGCCGCTTAGCGGAGACGAATCGCCGAACACCAGGCAGCGCTCGCAGCCTGCGACCACGGCCGCCATGGCATCGCCCCAGAACACCGAGGTGTCGACGAATATCACGTCGGCCTCGCGGCGCAGCACGTCGATGAGCATCTCCACGGGCCGCGCCATGAGCTCGGCGCGCTCGGGGCGCGCGATCGGCCCCCACACGGTCACGCCGGGGACGGCGCGCACTGCGCAGCGCATAAGGTCCTCCTCGGTCAGGCGCCCCTTGCTCGCGGCGCCTACCAAAGACGACATGTCGCCCGGAGCGTCCGAACCCAGCGCCAGTGAGATATTTCCGAACATGAGGTCGAGGTCGACGACGGCCGCCCTTAGCCCGAAACGGGCCGCGGCGGCAGCCATAGCCGCGAGAACGGTCGTCTTTCCCACGCCTCCGCGGCCCGAGATGCCGGCAACGAGCGGAGCCCGCGGCCCCGTGACCGCGACCGCCAGCGCCTTGCCCTCGCTTGTCGGGTACCGGCTCGTATCCCAAGGCGGCGTCTCGGAGTCGGCCCCACCCGCTGCAGAGCGAGCTGCAGAATCCCCCGCAGGCTCGTCGAGCTCCAGGTCGAGATAGAGCTTTCCGGCAAGATAGGCAGCCTCAAGCTCCTCGCGCTCGAGCGGCACATCCGAGCTCGCGTCCTTATCACCACGATCAGCGCCGACCGCATCCCTCTTATCTGCAGCGCCGTGGGCTTCATCACCCGTCGCCCCGCTGTCATCAGGGTCGGCGCCATCGCAAGCCACCGACCCTGCATCCACTTCAAGCTCCCGGGAGTTCCCGCGTCCGGACCCCGCATGAATCTCCGCGGTCGTCCCCTTGGTCTCGCGGGAACCCCAAGCGCTATCGTCAACGGGGCCGGCCTTGGGGGCGCAGTCGTCTCGCCTCAGCACGAGCGCACCAGATGAACCGTTCGCTCGCTCCCCTCCGCCCGGCACCGGCATGACCTCAGTCGCTCCCGCATCGATCGCGCGGGCCACATGGTCGTTGGCGTCTCCGGCTATGAGCGCGAGCACGTCTGCGACCTCTTCGTGTGCAGAAAGGGCGCGCATCCAATCGAATACGCCCTTGTCCGCGGCGCAGACCATGGCCGCAGCGGCACACGACCGCGCACCACGGGCGCTCAAGACGCTTTCCGCCAGGTCCGAGCTCACGGCGCGCACGATTCGCGCCTCAGCATCGCGCTTCTTGATCTCACCCTTCACGACCGCATAGTCCGCGTCTTCGCAACGGGCAAACCACAGCGTCCACATCATGCGCCCTCCCCGCTCGCGTCTTTGGAGGCGGCCGCCGGCATCGTCAGGCTTATCTCCCCGCGCGCCGTCGCCGCCAAGATCTCCTGCACCTTGTCGGGATCCACCGCAAGAGTCACCCAGGTGATATTCGCCTGGCGCTCGCCCTCGCTCCCGGCACTCGTCTCGACCACGCGCGCCGCGCAGAGCCTGTCGGCAACCCCGTCTTTGGAGACGTACACGTCCACCGAGTCGCCCTGTCCGAGCGCGCCGCCCAGGGCATGCTGCTCGTCGCTCGCAACCGAGACCGCCACCTTGCCCTTGGGCACATCGATCGCCGCGCTGTCCGTTTCAAAATAAAGGGGAGATATCACGGCGTTCGCCGGTATCCGGGAGGTGGCCTTCTTACCCTCCGCGTCGCGCATGCTCTCCATCGCATCGCTCGGCAGCAGGTTCGCGACCCACTCTTCCACATGAACGTTCGATTCGCCGATCGTCTCCCCGGGATCGATATCGCGCGAGGCAACGCATACCTTCACGACGTCTCCGCCGTAACGCGTAAGCATCTCGGACTGGGACGCAGCCGCTTCCGCGCGAACAGACGAGGCGTAAAACATCGCCAGCGACGCAGCGAGCACGCCCAGCGCCACGCTCACGACCAGTCTCCATCTCCGTTTCACCACGCGCTCCTCTCAAACGAGCCTCGACCGCTTATCGGTCCGTGGCTCAATTGTGCGGAGCAAAAACGAGGCCCACGGCCTCTAAATCAGAAAGGGAAACGCGGTCTAACAAGCCTCTATCCTGCGAACTTTCCCCACCGGGAAAGGAGGCGGTAAGGGCAGTGGAAAGACGCGAACAAGGCAACTACGAGAGAAACGTCGACAATCAAAGATCCCAGATTCTTCAGGTGGCTTAAGGAGGGCGAGTGCCGCGCCAAAACCTAAACACGCAGGCACCGTCTACATCGCGCTGGCCCTAAAGGCATAACGCCCGTTTAATCACGCCAGGTGCACGTCCGGGTCGAGGCTCTGGGCGCTCACGCGCATCTCGCTTGCCAGGGCATTAAAGCTCTCCCAGCGCAGGGCATCGATCTCGCCCGACTCGACCGCGGCCGCCACGCCGCAGCCCGGCTCGTGCGTATGCGTGCAGTCGCTGAACCTGCAGGTCCGAGCGGCAGAGACGATCTCGGGGAACAGGCGCGCGAGCCCCAACTCGTGGCCAACAAGGGGCAAGCTGCGCAGGCCCGGCACGTCGGCGATCACGCCGGCGCCCTCTCCGAGCGAGATCATCACGCGCGCGACCGTGGTGTGCCGCCCGGCGTCGTCGCGCTCGCGCACCCCGCCCGTGAGCATGGCCTCGTGGCCCAAAAGCGCATTGAGAAGGGTCGATTTTCCAGCACCCGACTCGCCCAAGATCATCGAGCAGGTGAGCGGAGCCGCGAGCTCGCGCACCTCGGAGAGGCCCCGGCCCTCGGCCGAGGAGGTGACGATCACGCGCACGCCCTCGCCCACCAGGCGGCCCACGCGCTCAAGGTCGTCCTCAAGCTCCAGCGCGCTCACGCGGTCGGCCTTGGTGAGCACCACCACCGGCGTGGCCCCGCAATCGAGGGCGAGCACCATGGAGCGCGCGATGCGGTCGAGCGAGAGCTCCCCGGGGCCGAGAGCCTGAGCGATGAGAATGGTGTCGACGTTGGCGGCAAGCACCTGACGCTCGCCGCGCGCACGGCCGCGCCAGCGCTCAAAGACCGTGCGACGCGGGAGCACCGACTCGATGACGCCCATGTCGTGCCCGGGCGCCACGCGCACGGCCACGCGGTCGCCCACGGCCGGGAGCAGGCGCTCCTCGTCCGTGCGCCCCTTGGCAAAGTTCACGGAATGCTCGGCGCGGAACAGGTCGCTCTCCGTGCGGATCAGCGGGAACCCGCGGTCGAGGCGCACCACAAAACCCAGCTGCAGCTGGTCGGGTTCCTCGGCCGACGCGCAGAACGCATCGTAGGCGGCGCGCTGCTCGTCCGAGACGGGAAGCTCGCGCGCCTGGGGGACGTCTCTCAGGCTGTCGATGGCCGGCGCCTCGGCCGCGCCAAGTTCCAGGGCCTCGGCCTCGGTCGCCTGCTTGCGGCGCCGGTCGCGCTTGGCGCGTGCGCCCGTCGTCTTCTTCTTGGCCTTGGTCTTGCCCTTTGCCACGCATGCCTCCCTAGCTGCACGGTTGCTGGGGGCATTCTAACACGGGGCGTTCGGGCCGGTTATCCGGTTACTTACCTGCGAGTGTTCGACCTGACGCTCCCCGGGGAGATACCCCCGGAAACGTCCTCGGCAAATGGAAGAGGCTCTCCGCCTCG
>CAVDTO010000025.1:4507-14278 GCA_963611895.1 bacterium | reverse complement strand
CTCGGCGAGGGACGCTCCATCCGCATGGGCATATTGCCCGATCTCAACGGCCGCGTTACGGAGGTCGTGGAGATCCGCGCGGAGGACGGCATCGGCGGCGTGTGCACGAGCGGTCTCGGCGGCCGGAGCCTTACGCGCGGCATCGCCGGAGGCGTCACGGTCTTTTCCCGGCGGTGCGCCCTTGCGGATGCCTGCGCCACGCACATCGCAAACTGCTCCTACATCGAATCGCCGCGGGTGCATACCTGTCTCGCCGGAGAGATCGAGCCCGAGAGCGACATTGCCTCGCTCCGCATCGTTACGGCGGTCGAGCCGCTTCTCCCGGAGGAGAAAAAGCGCGGTCTCATGCAGGTGTACGAGGAGACGGAGCGCCAGTGGAAAAACGGCAATCTCGTCCGCGTATATGCGGATATCCAGGGCGAGCGTCTCACGTTTGAGCGAAGCGCGCAATAACATTCGGCAACAACATCTTGCAAATATTTTAAAGGAGATCTTTTCCAATGAAAGTCGGTTTTATCGGACTGGGCCGTATGGGCGGCCATATGTGCAGCAACGTTATCAAGGCTGGTTTTGAGACCTACGTGAGCGACCTTGTTCCTGCTCTCGTCGAGCAGAAGGTCGCCGAAGGCGCCATCGGCTGCAAGGACAACCTCGAAGTCGCCGCCAACATGGACATCGGCTTCACCATGCTCCCCAACGGCGCGATCGTCGAGGCCGTTATGTGCGGCCCCAAGGGTGTTCTGGCCCACTGCAAGCCTGGCACCATCATCGTTGACATGTCCTCCGTTGCCCCCGGCACCACCCAGAAGATGGCGAAGATCGCCGCCGAGCACGGCGTGAAGTACATGGACGCTCCGGTTTCCGGCGGCACCATCGGCGCGCAGAAGGGCACGCTGACCATTATGTGCGGCGCGGACGAGGAGACCTTTGAGAAGGCCAAGCCCGTTCTCGAAGCCATCGGCAAGCGCATCATGCGCATCGGCGGCACCGGCATGGGCGACGCAATGAAGATCGTCAACAACATGCTCCTCGGCGCGAACATGGCCTCTCTCGCCGAAGCTCTCGTGCTCGGCGCGAAGCTCGGTCTGGACAACAAGACCATGTACGACGTTATCTCCACCTCCTCCGGCAACAGCTACGTTGTCGATGCGAAGATGAAGAAGTTCATCATGCCCGACAAGTTCGAGCCGGGCTTTGCGATGGACGTGCAGTACAAGGACCTGACCCTCGCGCAGGAAGCTGCCCGCGGCGTCAAGATGCCCATCCCGATGAGCGCCACCTGCACCGCCGTTTACGAGCAGGCCCGCGCCGCCGGCTACGGCATGGAAGATATGTCCGCCGTCATCAAGCTCTGGGAAAAGCTGATGGGTGTTGAAATCCGCGGCGAACTGGAGTAAAATAAAGTATTCCAAACCGGGACGGGCGGCAGACCACCGCCCGCTCCGGCGGAGAATAAGCAGCAAAGCAGCACATTTAGAAGGGGGAAAACCGCGCATGAGACCATTTGATTTCTACGCACCTACCACCGTGGTCGAGGCGCTCACTCTGCTGGACCAGTATAAGGACAGCGTCGCCTGCATCGCCGGCGGCACCGACCTCACGCTGGAGCTCAACGAGTGGAAGGCAAAACCGGCGGTCATCATCGACCTGAAGAAGCTCGAAGAGCTTCATTACATCAAGGTCGAGGACGGCATCGTCCGGATCGGCGCCATCACACCGCACGCAGAGATAGCGGCCAACGACATCATTCAGAAGAATGTCCACATTCTTTACGACGCCTGCCGTCAGGTAGGCTCGCCCCAGATCCGCAACCTCGGCACGATCGGCGGCAACATCTGCCAGTCTTCCGTGGCGGGCGACGGTCTGGCCGCGTGCGTTACGCTCAACTCCAACGTCACCATCAAGAGTGTCCGCGGCGAGCGTACGATCAACATCAACGAATTCCTTTCCTCTCCCGACCGGAAGAAGAACATCCTGCAGCCGGACGAGCTCATGACGGAGGTCTCGTTCCCGCTGCCCGATACGAAGCACACCGCTACCGCGTTCTACAAGCTGGGCAAGCGCCGCGCGCTCGCCATCAGCGTTATCGGCGGCGGCATGGTCGTGACGGTCGATGATAACGGCGTTTGCACCTACTGCTCCATGCGGGCGGGCGCCATGGCGCGTTATCCGCAGCGCTACAAGGGCTGCGAGGAGTATCTCGTCGGCAAGAAGCTCAGCTGGGAGACCATGCTCGAGTGCCTGCCGATCATGCACGACCAGGTTTACGAAGCGAATAAGACCCGCTCCTCCGTGTTCTACAAGAAGGAGAGCATCCAGGGTGTTTACAAGCACCTCTTTGCCGATGTGCTCCGCAAACTGAATATCGAGGAGGTGCAGGGATTTTGAAAAAGATCACCATTCATTTCACCGTTAACCACGAGCCGGTGACCGTTGAGGTCGAGCCGAACCACCGTCTGATCGACGTGCTGCGCAACAATCTTGGCCTTACGAGCGTCAAGGAAGGCTGCAGCGAAGGCGAGTGCGGCGCCTGCACCGTGATCTACAACGGTGAGCCCGTGACGAGCTGCTGCGTGCTGGCCGGACAGGCCGACGGCGCGGACATCATCACGCTCGAAGGCATCAGCAAGGATGGCCAGCCCGACGTGGTGCAGCAGGCGTTCATGGACGCCGGCGCCGTGCAGTGCGGCTTCTGCATCCCCGGCATGATCCTCACCGCCGAGGCTCTTCTGAAGAAAAACCCCAACCCGACGCGCGACGAGGTTAAGCTTGCCATCAGCGGCAACCTCTGCCGCTGCACCGGCTATGCCAAGATCAACGACGCTGTGCTTCTGGCCGCTGCCAGAATGCGCGGAGAGGAGGTCGAAGCATGAGAGACGTAGCCATTCTCGGCCGTGACCACATCAAGGTCGACTCGCTCGACAAGGTGCTCGGCCGTGCGAAGTTCGCCGCGGACTACTACATGCCCAACATGCTCTACGGCGGCGTGTTCCGCAGCAAGGTTCCCCACGCGTACATTAAGAAACTGAATCTCGACAAGGCGCGCGCGCTGCCCGGCGTCGCCGCCGTTCTCGACCATACCGCCATCCCCGGCAAGAACCGTTTCGGCATCATCCTGAAGGATGAGCCCTGCCTCGTGGACGACAAGGTGCGCCGCTACGGCGACGCCATCGCCGTTGTCGCGGCGGAGACGCCGGAGATCGTGCAGGAAGCCATGCAGCTCATCGAGGTCGAATACGAAGAGCTGCCCATCATCAACTCCTTCGAGAGCGCGATGGCGGAGGGCGCGATCTGCGTCCACGGCACGACGAACGTCCATGCCAAGAAGCACATGGAGATCGGCAATGTGGACGAAGCCTGGAGCAAGTGCGATATCATCATTGAGAACACCTACTCCACCCACGTCCTCTCCCACATGTTCATCGAGCCGGATGCCGGCATCGCCTACTATGACGAGAAGGGCATCATGACGGTCATCGCCTCCACGCAGAACGCCCACTACGACCGCAACGAGGTCGCCGCTATGCTCGGCGTTCCGCAGAACCACGTCCGCTGCATCCAGCCCACCACGGGCGGCGGCTTCGGCGGCAAGCTCGATATCGGCGTGCAGCTGCACTGCGCGCTGCTCGCGCACTACACCAAGCGCCCCGTGAAGATCGTCCGCTCCCGCGTGGAGTCTACGATGATCTCCTCCAAGCGTCACCCGATTACGACCCACGTCAAGACCGGCGCGACGAAGGACGGCAAGCTCGTCGCCGCGCAGTATGAGCTCACGTGCGACGCCGGTGCTTACGGCTCCTACGGCCCCGCCGTTATCGGCCGTTTCCCGGTCCATGCCGTCGGCCCCTACGACTGCCCGAACGTCCGCCTGGACGCGGTATTTGCCTACACCAACAACCCGATGTGCGGAGCGTTCCGCGGATTCGGCGTGCCGCAGGCCGCCGTTGTCCATGAGGGACAGATGGACGCGCTGGCGAAGGCTCTTCACATGAACCCGCTGGAGATCCGCCGCATCAACGGCCACCACATCGGCACCGTGATCCCGACCGGCCAGACTCTCACCGAGAGCGTCGGCTATCAGGACACGCTTGCCGAGGCGATCAAGAAGGCTCAGGAAGTCATGCCGGACGCTCTCGAGCGTCTCGACCCGGATTGGAGGCCGCAGATATGAGATTAAGAGGAACAGGCGTCGGTAGCATGTTCTACGGCGTCGGCAACACCGGCCTTCCGAACCCTGCCGCGGCTTTTGTCGAGGTTCTGCCCGACAGCAGCGTTAACGTCATCATCGGCGCGGCCGACATCGGCCAGGGCGTCGCGAGCGTCGCCGCGGCCATCGCCGCCGAAACGCTCGGACTTGAGTTTGAAAACATCCACGTCACCTGGGCGGACACCATGATCGCCCCCGAGGGCGGCGCGACCTCCGCCTCCCGCCAGACGTTCATCACCGGCAACGCCGTGAAGAACGCCTGCACCACGGCGATGGGCGAGCTGAAAAAGACCGCCTCCGAGTTTCTGAACGTTCCGCAGGAAGAGCTGATCTTCCGCCACCGCGAGATCTACAGCTCCAAGGATGAGACCAAGAGAATGACGTATCCCGAGCTCATGGGCGCGATGGGCAAGAACGGCCGTCTGGCCGTCGGCGCGGGCTACTACAACCCCAAGACCACCTATCTGAATCCGGCCGACATGTCCGGTATTCCGTACGAGGTCTATTCCTACGCCACCTGCATCATCGAAGTCGAGGTCGACACCGACACGGGCGAAGTCCGTCTGCTCAAGTGCGTTTCCGCGCACGACGTCGGCACGCCGGTCGGCATCAAGATGTGCGAAGGCCAGATCGAGGGCGGCACCGCCATGGGCACCGGCTTCGTCATCAGCGAGAAGATCGAAATCGATCCCAAGACCTGCGCGATCAAGAACCCCTCGCTCAGCAAGTACATCATCGAGTCCAGCATGGACGTTCCCGAGGTGTACCCGATTGTTGTGTGCAGCGACGGCGACGCCGCTCCGTACGGTGCCAAGGGCATCGGCGAGCCGGCGCTCATCCCGAGCATCCCCGCGACGATGGCCGCCATCGGCAACGCCCTGGGCGTCAAGTTCTACCACACCCCCGTCCTCGCCGCCGACATTGTGAAGGCGTGGAAGGACAAGCAGGCAGCGGAGGCTGCCGCCAACTAAGGTTGAAGGTACTCCCCCTAAGGTACTTTTTAACAATAACTCATCGGCCGCGTCGTTCGCGGCGCGGCCAGCTCACCAAGCAAAAAAGGAACCGCGCACGTCCCTCTTCGGGCAAAAGCAGCTGCCCGAAACCCGTACACAAGTAAACGCTCAACGAATGTTGCAATCAACATTAAATTAAGGGAGGCACTTTAATTAATGGCTAACAACAACACCGAGCTTAAGGGATGGGCCAAGTACTGCAAAGAGCAGAACATTGAGTTCTCCACGAAGCGCATCTTTATCGACGGCCTGGGCGGCATGGCTCACGGTCTGTTCGCGTCTCTGCTGATCGGCTGCATCATCAACACCATCGGCATGTACGTTCCCCTGCTGAAGGACATCGTTGTCAACCCCTGGGGTTCTGAAGCTCTTGCGGGCACGAACCTCCTGCTTCAGAGCAAGACTGCTGCTTACGCCGTGCAGGGCGCCGCTATGGCCGTTGCCATCGCGTACAGCATGAAGGCTCCCCCGTTCGTCATGTACTCCACGCTGGCTGTTGGCTACGCTGCCAACGCTCTCGGCGCGCAGGGCGGACCTCTCGCCGTGTTCTTCGTCGTCGTCGTTGCCGTTTTCGCCGGCAAGCTGGTCTCCAAGCGCACCCCGATCGACATCATCGTGACCCCGTTCGTGACGATCGTTGTCGGCGTTCTCGTCGCTTACCTGATCGCTCCCCCGATCGGCAAGCTCGCCGTTGCTCTCGGCGACCTCGTCATGAGAGCGACTGCTCTTCAGCCCTTCTGGATGGGCATCCTCGTCTCCGCTCTTATGGGCATCATCCTGACCCTCCCCATCTCCTCCGCCGCTATCTGCGCCGGTCTTGGTCTGGTCGGTCTCGCTGGCGGCGCCTGCGTTGCTGGCTGCTCTGCTCACATGGTCGGCTTCGCTGTTGCGTCCTACCGTGAGAACGGCGTTCAGGGTCTCCTTTCTCAGGGCCTCGGCACCTCCATGCTCCAGGTTCCCAACCTGGTTCGCAAGCCCATCCTCTGGCTGCCCCCCGTGGTCGCTTCCATCGTGAACGGCCCGATCGCTACCTGCGTCTTCAAGCTCCAGATGAACGGCGCCGCCATCAACTCCGGCATGGGCACCTCCGGCCTCTGCGGCCAGATCGGCCTCATCACCGGTTGGGCGGCCCCCATGTGCGAAGAGAACGCCGCTCTCGGCGTGAACTTCGCCGCCGCCACGGCCAACCCGGCTCTCAACTGGATCGGCCTTATCGTCTGCTCCTTCGTCGTTCCTGTCGTTGTGACTCTGCTCGTCAGCGAGTTCATGCGCAAGAAGGGCTGGATCAAGGAAGGCGACTACGCGCTCAACCTGTAATCCAAGCAGGCACAAACTTACTTACTCCCGGAGCAAGCTGCAGCTCCGAGGTAAGCACAGCTCGTGCGCGGTTTTTTAAAAAAGGCGTTGAGTTATTAATATTCGCCGGTTCCCGGCGCTTCATGCGCCGGGAATTGAGCGGATAAACTTAGGGAAATCAAGTCGGCTCCCCAGCCACAGTTAGACCGGGGAACCAGGGGTTTTCTGCACGGTAAGGGCGTCCGCCCTTCCGGGCACACCCCTGCCGCGACAGAAAAACCCCTTGGACAGGGCTGCTGCCATATCCCGGATGTGCGGATGGCGGCGGAATGTCCGCGTGTACTCTGGCAAAACGCTCCCGACGGAGAACTGCGCAACGTCGGGGGAGTTGGGCAAACACACATTTTAATTGCTGCGCGCAGCAGCAGAAGGGAGTTTACCATGGCTACTCTGGTAATTAAGAACATCGGTAAGATCGTTTCCGGTGACATTGACCACCCCGTTCTTGAGGGCAGCGTCATCGTCATCAACGAGAACCTCATCGAGGCGATCGGCGGAGAGGAACTCCTCGCCAACGTCGGCGACGCGACTGTCGTCGATGCCAACGGCACCACCGTCACCCCGGGTCTCTGGGACACCCACGTCCACGTTTCCACCGCGGACGGCTACGGCACCCGTCAGAAGACCTTCGGCTTCATTGAGAGTGCGAAAAACGGCGGCGTGACCACTATGATCTCTGCCGGCGAATGCCATATCCCCGGCCATCCCAAGGGCGACCCCGTCTACACCAAGGCGCAGGCCATTGTCGGCCACAAGTGCTTTGCCAAGGGCGTTTCCGGCGTGAAGGTCGAAGGCGGCGGACTGATCCTCGAGAAGGGTCTGGTCGAGAAGGACTTCGAGGACCTTTCCAAGGACGGCGTGTGGATCGTCGGCGAGATCGGCCTCGGCACCGTCAACAGCCCCGACACTGCGGCCCCCATGGTCGAGTGGGCTCACAAGCACGGCTTCAAGGTGCAGATGCACACCGGCGGCACTTCCATCCCCGGCTCCTCCACCGTTACCGCGGACGACGTCATCAAGACGAAGCCCGACGTTGTCTCCCACATCAACGGCGGCCCGACCTCCATTCCTCTGCACGAAGTTGACCGCATCATGGACGAGACTCCGTTCGCGATGGAGATCGTGCAGTGCGGCAACCCCAAGACCGCGAAGTACGTCCTCGACCGCGCTGCCGAAAAGGGCCAGCTCGGCCGCGTGATCTTCGGCAACGACGCTCCGTCCGGCACGGGCATCATTCCTCTGGGCATCATGCGCAACATCAGCTTCGCCGCTTCCATGACCGACATCGCCCCCGAAGTCTGCGTCGCCATGGCGACCGGCAACCCGGCGAAGGTCTACACGAAGCTCAACCGCGGCGTCATCGCCCCGGGTAAGGAAGCTGACCTGCTGATCATGGACACCCCGATGGGTTCCGTCGGCAAGGACGCCATGGAAGCTTTCGCCGCCGGCGATATTCCGGGCCTCAGCTACGTCATCATCGACGGCAAGATCAACGTCAAGAAGTCCAGCAACACTCCTCCTGCGTCGAGAAAGCCCTGCTGAGCTTTGCCCGCACAGAAGCACGCATTTAGCTATTAATTTTTAATAGGAGGATATACCAATGAAAGAGCCTAAGATTCGCAAGATCGTTACCAACCTCGAAGAAGTGTTCTACGAGGGCGGCGCTGAAATGCCCGTGGAGACCAACTCCGGCCGCAAGTCCATCAAGACTGTGTCCGTAGCTGCCGTTATCAAGAATCCGTACGCTGGCCAGTGGGTCGAAGACCTGTCTGAGCTGACCGAGTACGGCGAGTACCTGGGCGATCTGCTCACCAAGAAGGGTGCCGAGCTGCTTGGCGCCGAGAACGTTGAAACCTACGGCAAGGGCTGCATCGTCGGTCTCGACGGCGAGCTGGAGCACTCCTCCGCTATGCTGCACCCGAAGTCCGGCAAGACCATCCGCGCTGCTATCGGCGGCGGCAAGTCCATCATTCCTTCCAACGAGAAGGTCGGCCCTGCCGGTTCCGAGCTGGACATCTCCCTGCACTTCAAAGATGCTGCCTTCGTGCGCACTCACTACGGCTCCTTCGCCGTCCGTGTGCCCGATGCCCCGAAGAACGATGAGATCGTTATGGCCGTTGTCCTGGCTGACGCCGGCCGTCCGCATGCTCTCGTCAACGGCGCTGGCCGTATCGGCGGTCTGCAGAAGTCCGAAGCCAAGTGCGAGGACGGCATGCACTAATTCTTCCCCGCGTTTAACAATAGCCCCCTTGGCAACAAGGGGGCTATTTTCAAGAGCATTACCGCAGAATAACTGCGGGAGAAAAGGCCTGGAGGACAGAATAAATGAACCTTATTGAAAAGTATCTGGCAAAAGCGGCTGGCAAGGATCATGTCGCCCCCGGCCAGGATATCACCTGCAAGGTGAGCTTTGTTGCCGCACACGACGTGACGGCCCCCATCGCCATCCGCATGTTCCGCGAGATCGGCGTGAAGAAGGTCTTCGATCCGAGCCGCGTGGCGCTGATCGTTGACCATGTGTACCCTGCCGCTACGGAGAAGGCCCGCGCCAACGTTTGGGCGATGGACGATTTCTCCAAGGAATTCGGCGTTCCCTTGTATCAGCGCGGCGAGGGCGTTATCCACCAGCTGATGTTTGAAAAGCACAAGCAGAACCCCGGCGATATCGTTTGTATTGCTGACTCCCACACCGGCACCTGCGGCGGCTACGGTCAGATCGGCATCGGCGTCGGCTCTACGGAGCTGGCCGCGGCCATGGCGACCGGCACGCTCGATCTCGAGGTGCCTCAGGTTGTGCAGATATATCTCACCGGCAAGCTCCCCTCCAACGTATTCGGCAAGGATCTCATTTTGTATCTCGGCAGCAAGTTCGGCTCTGACTATCTCGTGGACCGCGGCCTTCTCTTTACCGGCCCCGGCATCGACGAGCTCTCTATTGCCGAGCGCATGACCGTGTGCAACATGGGCATCGAGATCGGCAGCATGATCACCATCTTCGGCACCGAAGAGAAGGAGACTGACTGCTTCGAGACCTATGAGATCGACCTTTCCACGCTCGAACCGCAGATCTCCTGCCCCTTCAGCCCCGCGAACGTTGTTCCGGTGCGCGAGAAGGTCGGCATCAAGGTCACTCAGGTCGTCGTCGGCAGCTGCACCAACGGCCGCCTGAACGACATGGAGCAGGTTGCCAAGGCG
>CAVDTO010000025.1:0-4497 GCA_963611895.1 bacterium | reverse complement strand
CCCCGACGTCAACGTGCTCATCGTTCCCGCCTCCCGCGAGATCCTCGGCCAGATGGAAGAGCGCGGCTGGACGAAGATCATCCGCGACGCCGGTGCCACCATTCTCAACCCCGGCTGCGGCTCCTGCTTCGGCGCGCACGAGGGCCTTATCACCCCGCGCGACGTGTGCGTCTCCACGACGAACCGCAACTTCCCCGGCCGTATGGGAAGCAAGGTCGGCCAGATCTATCTGGCGAGCCCGGCTACCGCGGCGGCCACCGCCCTCACGGGCGTTATCACCGTTCCGGAGGTGTAAGCACAAATGGAAAAGATCAGAGGTAAAGTTATCATTCTCGGCGACGACGTCGATACCGACCAGATCCTCCCCGGCTACGCGATGAGCGAGCCCTACGAGGAGATCGGAAAATACGCCATGGCCGGCCTCCCGACGGAGGACTTCAAGCTCAACCGCGAGCCCGGCTGCATTCTCGTGGCCGGACGCAACTTCGGCTGCGGCTCCTCCCGCGAGCAGGCTCCCATCGCCCTCAAGCAGGCGCAGGTCGCGCTCGTCGTGGCGCAGGGCTTCGCCCGCATCTTCCGCCGCAACTGCATCAACATCGGCATGCCGGTGTTCGTTGCCGACGCCGTGAACAAGCTCCACACCGGCGAGATCATCGAGGTCGATCTCGAGAAGGGCACGATCACCGCGCCCTGCGGTGTCATCGAGTCCAACCCTCTTTCGGAGAACGTGCTCAAAACGCTGGAATACGGCGGACTGATCCCCCGTGTACGCGCCGAGCTCGGCATTACCGAGTAAACCGGTTTGAAAGAATCAAATAAGGAATATTATAGAGGAGAAAGGCTATGGATATGAAAGACCCTCAGGCAAGAACAAAACAAATCATTAAGGACGATATCGAGTCTATCCGCGCCTATGCCGATGCGTTCGACGTTGAGATGCCCGATCTTGACGAGAACGGCGAGGTCGTTGGTCTGCCCGCGCCGTATCCGCGCGAGGTCGCCGGCGTCGTCCGCAGCGGCTACCGTATCTACGAGCTCGGCCAGAAGGCGCTCGAAACCGGCATGCCCTGCCTGAACCCGATCCTCGGCCGAAACAGCGCCGAGGAGACCTGGAAGGAATCCAACGACATCTACAAGTACGCCGAAAAGTTTGGCCAGACTGTGTTCCAGTTCGTCCACTCCGAGGCGACCCGCCACATCGACCCGCTCAAGGGCCGCGAGCTTATCGACCAGTCCCGCGGCAAGGGCGGCATCACCCCGAAGGGCGAGCGCGAGTTCATCCAGATGGGCGGCGGCTCGAAGCACCCCGTGCGTATCAACGCCACCGGCGACACCGCGCACATCAACATCCTCAACGCCCTCATCGCGGGCTTTGACGGCACCGACATCGGCCCGGTCATCCACGTCCACTTCGGCGGCCGCGGCATCCACGACTTCCGCACGAAGGTCGTCAACGGCTACAAGTCCTGCATCGTCTGCGCCGAGAACAAGATCTTCGCGCAGCTCGATACCCACAAGCACATCAACAACATCGGCGGCACCGACGGCATGGCCATCGCCATGTGCCTCCTCTCCGAAGGCATCGCCACCCACGCCGGTCTCCCCTGGGAGCTCTCCGGCATCCAGATGAACGTTGGCGGCAACAACCTGTACCGCGACCTTGCCATCATCCGCGCGTTCCGACACAACATGCTCTCCAAGAGCCTGATCGTTGTTCCCGAAACGTTCCAGCATCCGCCCGCGAACCTGATCGCGGAGCAGGCGCACTTCGCGCGTATGGCCATCTCCGCCAAGCTCGGCGGCGCCAACTTCTACCGCCCGAAGGCGGCCGAGAGCGTCGGCATCCCGACCGGCGACTCCATGGGCCAGGCCTGCTGGGCTACGCTCGACGTGTTCCAGCACACCTATAACCCCGGCATCGAGTCCCCGAAGATCGACGAATACGAGAACATGATGATGGACGAGGCGTTCGCCGTTCTCGAAGCCGTTCTCAAGCTCCCCGCGCACAGTCTGCATCAGGGCTGCCTGACCGAGGAGTTCTGGAAGCAGTGGACGGACGAAGAGCTCATCGACCTCATCGTTGACGGCGGCAAGTCCGGCAAGATGGACACCCCGCGCGCCGGCGGCTGGGACCTCAAGCGCTTCGTCAAAACGAACCGCGACCCCGACGGCATCACCCGCTACGTCGAAGGCTACACCCCGCTGGGCGTCGATCCGTCCCGCTGCCCGATCACCAAGGAGCATGTTGTCGTTCACATCGAGAAGCCGCCTACACGCAAGGAGAAGATCGTCCTCGCGACCGTCGGCGCCGACGCGCATGTCAACGGCATCAACACCATCCGCGAGGCGTTCCAGGACGCCGGTTATGAGATCATCTTCCTGCGCGGCATGAACCTGCCCGAGACCGTGGCCGAAGTCGCGGCGGAGGCGAAGGCGAACGCCATCGGCGTGAGCAACCTGCTCGGCCTCGGCGTGACGCTGTTCCCGCGTGTCGGCAAGCGTCTCGAAGAGCTCGGCATGCGCGACAAGGTCGTCGTCTGGGCGGGCGGACGTATCGCCGAGAAGGAAGAGGAGCACGCCTACTACGAGAAGAAGATCGCCGAGGAAGGCACGGGCTTCATGGGCGTTGATGCGTTCTTCGGCCCCGAGTCCACGCCCGAACAGTGCGTGACCCAGATCACCGAGCTCATCGAGGCGAAGGAGAAAGAACTCGCCGAGAAAGAAGAAAACAAGTAATTCAGGAAGGAAAGAGAACACCATGGACCAGTACAGAATTCCCTGCGTCATCATGCGCGCCGGTACCAGCAAGGGCATTTTCCTCAAGGAAAACGATCTGCCCGCCCCCGGCCCCGAGCGCGACGCCATGATCCTGCAGATCTTCGGCTCCCCCGATAAGCGCCAGATCAACGGTCTGGCCGGCGCCGACCCCCTGACGAGCAAGCTCGCCGTCATCGGCCCGAGCAAGCAGCCCGGCTGCGACGTGGACTACACGTTCGCCCAGGTCTCCATCACCGACGCCGTCGTTGACTGGAACGGCAACTGCGGCAACATCTCCTCCGGCGTTGCGCCCTTTGCGATCGACGAGTCCATCGTGAAGTGCCACGAGGGTCTCAACGAAGTCACCATCTGGCAGGTCAACACCCAGAAGGTCATGAAGTCCTACGTCCTCGTCGAGGACGGCAAGGCGAAGGTCACCGGCGATGTCGCCATCGCGGGCGTGCCCGGCACCGGCGCTCTCATCCAGATGGATATGTCCGGCACCGCCGGCGCCGCCACCGGAAAGCTCCTGCCGACCGGCAACCCCGTGGACGTCATCGAGACGAGCCGCGGCCCCATCGAGGCCTCCATCGTTGACTGCGCCAACCCCGTCATCTTCGTGCGCGCCGAGAGCGTCGGCATGAAGGGCACCGAGGACCAGGTCGAGATCGACGGCAACAAGGAGCTGCTCAAGTATCTCGAAGAGATCCGCGGCATCGCGTGCGTCAAGTGCGGCATGGCGAAGGATCTCGCCGACGCCACCAAGAACTCCCCGGCGTTCCCGATGGTCGCTTTCATCACCGAGGCGCAGGATTACTACTATCCCCCCGAGAAGAAGACCATCAAGAAGGAAGAGGTCGATCTCGTTTCCCGCCTGATGTTCATGCAGGTGCTGCATAAGACCTATGCCGGCACCGCCACGGTCTGCACCGGCGTCGCCGCGAAGATCCCCGGCACCATCGTCAACCAGGTCATCGGCAAGGAGAACCCGGAAGAGCTCGTGCGCATCGGCCATCCCGCCGGCGTCATCAACTGCTACTCCGAGGTCACGCCCGATCTCACCGTGAAGAAGGCTGCCATCGAGCGCACCGCCCGCCGTCTTATGGAAGGCTATGCGCTGCTCGAAAAGAGCAAGGACCCCCGCAATAAGTAAGAGCACCCGTGTCCGCCATCCGGGTTTCCCGGATGGCGGTTAAGGAGTCAAAGCGATGAAAGCAAACATACTTGTTTATGATGTCGGCAGCACGTATACGAAGGGCGCAGCCTTCTGTCTGGCGGACGGAAAGCTGACGTTCCTTGCGCGCGGCCAGCATCCGACAACGCTTGAAAATATCAGCGACGGCGCGCGCGGCGCCGAGGCGGAGATCCGTGCCAAGGGCGTGGAGTTCGCGCCCGACATGGTGCGCTTCAGTTCGTGCAGCGCCGCGGGCGGACTGCGCATGGTCGCGATGGGCTTTATGCCCCGCGTGACCGCGAAGGCCGCGAAGGAAGTTGCCATGACCGCCGGTGCGCGCGTCATGGAGGTCGTCTCCGCGGACGAGCCGCCCGAGTTCCGCGAGGAAGTCCTGCGCGAGATCAAGCCCGACATCATCCTGCTCTCCGGCGGTACGGACGGCGGCGATATGGCGAACGTGCTCGAAAACGCGGACATCATCTGCAAGGTGCACGGCGAAGGCACGGTCATTCTCGGCTGCAACAAATTTGCCCAGCGCGAGGCGGCGGAGAAGTTCCGCGCCGCGG
>CAVDTO010000024.1:0-14451 GCA_963611895.1 bacterium | reverse complement strand
GGCTCAGATGGCTGGAGAATCCTGAAAGGGGCGCCTTGCGCGCCCTCAGCGCCGCAACATAACGCCAACAGAGTAACGCCAGCAAAAACGGCGGCCCAAGCAAATCGCTCGGGCCGCCGTTCGTTGTTTGGGGCTGTTCAAATATTGGACCGAATTTACGGCGTCTGCCCTGGCGTTTCGGCTTGCTTGTCCATAGCCGTCATCTTGTGACGCGAAATGGTAAAAACCCTTCGCTTATGGACAAGCAACCGGCGGCAAGAGCCAAATAACCGGCTCTCTCCGCCAAAACCCGGCCATAAAAAACGGGCGCCGGTGCTGTTAGGCAACCGGCGCCCGCTGGGGCTCAGTCGTGCGCTACGTGCGCGGGTTACGCGGCCCGCGCCGCTTGCGTCTACCCGCGCATCTTGCGGGCGCGTGCCAGCGCGATCGCGGCGCCGCCGGCGAGCAGGCAGCCGAGCGCGGCCGGGCCGGCGATGTCGCCCGTCTTGGGCAGCACGCTCTTCACCGCGGTCGAAACCTTCGACTCGCTCTTGCTCTCGCCCTTGCCGTCGGTCTCGGAGCCCGACTCGGGCGTGCTCGAATCGTCCTTCTTTTCGTCGCCCTTGCTGCGGGTCACGTCGCCGGGCAGCTCGTCGGTCTCGATGCTCGTGACGCGCATGATGTTCTCGAACTCGCCGTTGAAGTTGTGGCCGATCACGTAGAGCTTGCCGCGGTAGGCGATGGCGCGGCAGTACACCGTGGGCGTGTAGTTCACGCGCTTGCCGATGCTCTCGAACTTGGAGCCGCCGTTCTTGAGCAGGTAGGTGTCGTCGGCGATGATCTCCGTGGTGGGCGAGAACCCGGTCTCGTCAAAGCCCGTGACCGAGATCAGGCCCGTGAGCACGAGGCCGTTCTTGGCGCCGGTGATCGCGCCGCGGAGCTTGTAGTTGTCGAGCGCCACGGGCAGCGCGCCCAGGGTCTCGGTGCTTTGCGGCGTGTCGTAGGCGCCCACCGTGGTGGTCTTGGTGGTACCGTCGGCGGCGAACTCAACGCAGTCCATGGTGCCCTGGTCTTGGATCGTGCTGGTCATGATGGGGTCGTGCACCGCGCCGCCCGAAACATAGAGCTTGCCGTTGGTGTAGGCGAGCTGGATGTCGGACTTTACGCTGTCGGGGTCGAACGACGCGCGCGACGTCACGCTGCCGATGGCCGTGGCCTTGCCCGTGGAAAGGTCGAGCTCGCGCACGTTGTTCTTGCAGAGCGTGAGCATGGTCTTGCCCTTGGTGCCCGAGCCGGTCGCGATGGAGATGTCGTAGACCTCCTTGCTGCCCACGTCGACGCCCCACTCCTGCGCCTCGTCCCAGCTCTTGGGCAGCTTGGTGACGGTCGCGCCGCCCACGACGAGCAGGCGCCCGCCGGCGTTCACGATCGCGGCCTGGTAGGGGATGCTGTCGTCGGCGACCTTGTCGGAGAGGTCGCTCCACTTGCCCGTCTGCGGGTCGTACTCAAAGAGCTTCTTGGTGGCCAGGCCGCCGTAGTCCTTGCTCGCGGTGGCGCCCATCACGAGCAGCTTGCCCTTCCAGAGCGTGGTGCTCACGTAGGCGAGGTTGCAGGGCATGCTCTCGATCTGGCTCCAGGTCTTGGACTCGATGTCGTAGCGCCAGACGTGCTGGTAAACGAGGGAGCCCGCCTTGGCGTACACGCTGGTGTCCACGAAGTCGAGGTCCTGGCCGGCGAACACGTAGAGCGAGCCGTCGAGCGCCGCGGGGACGTTGTAGAGCGAGCAGCTGTCGAAGAAGCTCGGCATCTCGATGCTCTCCTCGAACACCGGCACCTCGTCGTCCGCGACGTTCTTGGTGAACACGAAGGTCTCCGCGTGGTTGCAGCTCTTCTTGTCGGCGCGGGTGAGCACGAGCTCAAGGTAGCCGCTCGCAAGACCGCTCGGGCACTCGATGACCACCTTGGTGTCCGACCAACTCTTGACCTTGGCGTCCTTGCCGCCAAAGGTCACGGAACCGGCCTCGCTGCCGAGGTCGGAGCCCTCGATGGTCACGGTCTCCTCGTCATCGGCGAGCTTGGCCGAGGTGATCTGCGGCGAGCGGTCAACGCCCTTGGAGAACTTGCTCGCGTCGATCATGCCGTTGGAGGTGCACTTGCCCTCGAACTGCCCGCTGAACGTGTTCACCGAGCTCTTGATGAGGTTCGTGAGCTTGACGGCGCGCGTGGCGTCGCCGGGCTTGCCGTAGGCGCTGCCCATCTGCTGCGAGGCCACGGCGGCGAGGCCCGCCACGGCCGGGGTGGCCATGGAGGTGCCGCTCATGTAGGTGTAGGGCGCGAGCTTGTTGCCGAGGCCCACGGAGTCGATCAGCAGCGCGGTGGCGTCGTCGCTCAGCGTGCTGGGGGTCAGGAACAGGTGCAGCCAGATGAACTTGTTGCCGCTCGCATCGGTGTGCACGGCGAGCTGCTTGCCGTCCTCGGTCACGGCCTCGGCGAGCGTGGTGCTCACGGGGTTCCAGCCGGCTTCGGAGCTGACGAGGCCGGCGCGCTTGCCCGTGCGGATGGCCTGACCGTTCTCGTCGAGGGTCTCGACCATAAGCGAAGTGAAGCCGGGTGCCTCCGTGGCGTCGTTGCTCGCAATAGCCATGGCGATGCTCGCCTTGGCGATCTTGGTCGTGTCGATGCCGTTCACCGGCACCTTGAGCGAGACGAGGCAGCTGCCGCTCTCGCCGGCCTCGTCGGTGGCCTTCTTGAGCTCCTTCATGTCGATGTTCAGGGCGCCCTTGTTGGCGTCGTAGCCGGCGGCGTTGGTGTCGACGGTGCCGATCTGCTTGCGCTCGATGCTCTCGCCATCCATCTGGATGATGCCGAGCCAGGCCTCAACGCCGTTGGACGAGGTCTGCTTGTTGCCTGCCGAGGCCTTGCTAAAACCCTCGTAGAAGAGCGTGTCGGCGCTGTTGAGCAGCTCGGGCAAGAAGGCGGAGTTGCAGTACTTGCCGGAGGTCACGGCGGTGGAGAGGATGGTGGAGCCGGGCGCGTACACGTCGGTGGTGGTCTTGCCGTAGCAGCTGAACTCCGAGCCGGTACCCGTCATCATCGAGGAGTTGACGATGGTCGTGAAGTCCGTGACGCCGTGGGCCTTGCCGGTGTAGGTGTTGACGTCGAGGTCCCACGAGCTGTTGCCCGCGGCAAAGATGACCGCGCAGCCCTTGCTGCCGAGCTCGTCGGCGGCCAGGCACACGGAGCGCGTGGCGCCCTCTGCGCCCCAGGAGTTGCTGGCAACGCGGATGTCGGCGCCGGCGTCGATCGCGCGCGAGAGGTAGTTGAAGCCGCGGATGGCCGAGGCGGTGGTGAAGTTGCCGGCGCTGTTGGCGGCGCGGATGCTGAGGAGCTTTGCGCCGTAGGCGGCGCCGCTCGTGCCAAAGCCGTTCCAGTCGGCGGCCACGATGCCGCCGCAGTGGGTGCCGTGGCCGTTCACGTCGGAGGAGTCGCCGTCGTCGGTGGAGGCGTTGTAGCCCCAGCGGTCGGTCTTATCCAGGCCGATCTTGGAGTTGAACGGGGTCATGTTGACCATGATGTTCTCGAGATCGGGGTTGGTGTGGTCGATGCCCGAGTCCATGACGGCCACGATGCCGGCCGAGTTGGGCATCTGGCTGTTGTTCCAGTTCTCGAGTGCCACGGTGAAGTCGCTCGGGTGCACGGTGCCGAACGCCTGTCCGTTGAAGGCCCACTGGAAGGAGGTGGCGTCCTTGACCGTGCTCGCGACCGTGGTGGTGCCGTCGACGGTGACGCCCTCGACCGTGTCGGTGGCCTTGGTGTCGTCCGTGCCGTCGTTGCTGCCGGTGTTGCCGTCGCCCTCGCCCTCGCCGGTCGTGGTGCCGGTCGTGGTCGTGGTGCTGGTGCTGATCTTGTCGAGCGCGGCGAGCGCCTTGGTGGCGGCGCTGCTGTTGGCGTTCACGCTGGTCATATCGCCGTCGTCGACGGTCCAGGTGTAGTTGGGCTCGGCCCAGAGCACGCGGCTGTCGCCGGCGAGCTCGTTCAGGATCTGCTCGGTGCTCATGCCGTTCTGCTTGACGAGCAGCGTGTAGACGTCCACGTCGGAGGCCTGCACGGCCGCGGTCTCGCCGTCGTCGCTCTCGGCGGCGGCCAGGAGCTGCGCGCCCTCGAGCGCCTCGGTGGGGAGCGCCGCGTCAAAGGCGTCCTCGTAGGTGTCGCCCGTGGTCTGGGCGAGCTCCTCGGTGTCGGCGGTGTCGAGCAGGGTCTCGGTGAGCGGCTCGGCCTCGTTGGCGTCGTCATCGCCCGCGGCCGCGACCGTGGCCACGGCGCCGCCCTGCGCGGCGGGCGCCACGATGGCGACGACCTCGCCGTCCTCGTAGGAGCCCTGGTTGAGCATGGACGAGATCTCGCTCGTCCAGTTGGTCTGCTCGCTCGTGGAGCTCTCGGAGCCCGAGGTGTTCGCGCTCGACTTGCTCGACTTCTCGGCAGCCGCGGCGGTGGAGACGGGCGCGCTCTCGCCGGTGGCGAGCGAGGCCGCCAGGGCAAAGGGTGAGCCGCTCAGCAGCATCGAGACGGACGCGACCGCGGTGACCGAGACGGTCGCTGCGCGCCGGGCCGTCCCGGCCCAGGTGTTCGGTTGCTTTTGCATGGCACTTCCTAGCTATAGGGGGAGTGGATATACGTTCACCATTTTCGGGGTAAACCCGCGCAAACGCAAAGGTTATCGGGCAAATGTTTCAAACCCGACCGCTATTCGGGTAGTCAGCGCGGCACCTCGTTTGCGCAAAAACGACGGATATGGACAAGGAAATGGCCGAGTGCCGAGTAGCCTCGGATTTTTATTGGCGGCGTTTCCGCAGGAAAGCGGAGCAAATTTACGCCGCCTGCTCGGGGGTTCCGGGTTCACTTGTCCATAACCGTCGTTATTTGACGCGAAACGGTAAATATCCCTCGCTTATGGACAAGTGAATGGCTAAAGGCCCCCCAAAAATAAATGATTCGGTACCTTGACAGTTCGATATAGTGCGGTACCCTCATTATCGTATTACCTAACCATCCGTAGTGGGTACTGCGCAGGGCGTGCCGAGCATCGGCCGCCCGGCGCCAAACGCCAGGAGCGCGCTAGCCGCGAGGCCCGCGCAACCCCGGCGCCAAGCGCCGGGCGCGCGTCGGCCGCAAGGCCCGCACGAGCCTCGTGCCGCGCCCAGCCAGCGCCCGCCGCGGATGGCACAAGCAAGCAACCGACCTCAAACAAAAAGAAAGGAGCCATATGTGCGATAGAGATTGCAACGACGCCGACATGCCGCTGCCGTGCCCCATCGACCCCGCGGGCGACGGCATGACCCCCGCCGACGAGCCGCCCAGCCCCACCGAGGCCGACGCGGTCGCCAAGCGTATCCTCAACAACATGGGCTACTGCGGCCACTACATGCACTTCCATGGGGGAGGCGTCTCGGGCAAGGCGCCCATTATCTGTCTGCTCGCCAAGCACGGCGGCAAGATGTCGCAGCTCGAGCTCAGCACTTACTTTGACCTCAAGCCCGGCTCGCTCTCCGAGATCCTCTCCAAGATCGAGCGCAAGGGGCTCATCGAGCGCACGCGCAACCCCGAGGACCGTCGCCAGCTGCTGATCCGCCTCACCCCCGAGGGCACCGAGAAGGCCGCCCGCGACCAAGAGGCGCGCATCCGCTTCCGCGAGCGCGCGTTCTCGGCGCTCACGCCCGAGGAGCAGCTGCAGCTCGCCGACATGCTCGACCGAATCCACGAGACCTGGGAGGGACTCGATGATTAAGACCCTCGCGGCCAGCATCCGCGACTACAAGAAACCGACCATCGCCACGCCGCTCCTGGTTCTCGGCGAGGTCGCGTGCGAGATGATGATTCCGTTCCTCACGGCGCGCCTCATCGACGACATCAAGACGGGCACCACCGTCTCGGGCCTCATCGAGCCCGCGCTCATCCTCTCGGCGCTCGCGATCGTCTCGCTGCTGTTCGGCGCGGCGGCGGGCATCACCTGCTCCTACGCGAGCTGCGGCTTTGCCAAGAACCTGCGCCGCGACATGTTCTACAACATCCAGCGCTTCAGCTTCGCCAACATCGACGAGTTCAGCTCGAGCTCGCTCGTCACGCGCCTCACCACCGATATCAACAACGTGCAGCAGGCGTTCATGATGATCATCCGCATCGCCGTGCGCTCGCCGCTCTGCCTGGTGTTCGCCTTCGTGATGGCCACCATCATGGGCGGCCCGCTCGCGCTCGTCTACGTGGCGGTTATCCCGCTCTTGGGCTTTGGCCTCTTCTACATCATCCACCTGGTGCGCCCGATCTTCACCCGCGTGTTCCGCAAGTACGACGCGCTCAACGAGTCGGTCGAGGAGAACGTCACCGGCATGCGCGTGGTCAAGAGCTTCGTGCGCGGTGAGTACGAGAAGCAGAAGTTCCAGACCGCCGCGCGCGACGTCTGCGAAGACTTCACCCGCGCCGAGAAGCTGCTTGCCTTCAACAACCCCATGATGATGCTCGCCATCAACATCACGTGGGTCGTCATCATCTACTTCGGCTCGCAGATCATCATCACGAGCCACGCCACGCAGTTCGACGTGGGCCAGCTCTCGTCGATCTTCACCTACGGGTTCCAGATCCTCATGAGCCTCATGCAGCTCTCGATGATCTTCGTCATGGTCACCATGGCCGACGAGAGCGCCCACCGCATCGAGGAGGTGCTCGTGGCCGAGCCGACCATCGCCAACCCCGAGAACCCGGTGCGCGAGGTTGCCGACGGCTCCATCGACTTCGACAACGTGACCTTCAAGTACTCCGAGCGCGCCGAGCGCCGCGCCCTGGCCGAGATCGACCTGCACATCAAGAGCGGCGAGACCATCGGCATCATCGGCGGCACCGGCTCGTCCAAGTCGACGCTCGTGAACCTCATCGCGCGCCTCTACGACGTGACCGAGGGCCGCGTGCGCGTGGGCGGCGTGGACGTGCGCGACTACGACCTCGACACCCTGCGCACGCAGGTTGCCATGGTGCTGCAGAAGAACATCCTGTTCAGCGGCACGATCGCCGAGAACCTGCGCTGGGGCGACGAGAACGCCACCGACGAGGAGGTCGCCGAGGCCGCGCGCCTGGCCTGCGCCGACGAGTTCGTGGAGGGCTTCCCCAAGAAGTACGACAGCTGGATCGAGCAGGGCGGCTCGAACGTCTCGGGCGGCCAGAAGCAGCGCCTCTGCATCGCGCGCGCCCTGCTGCGCCGTCCCAAGGTACTGATCCTCGACGACTCCACGAGCGCCGTGGACACCAAGACCGACGCCAAGATCCGCGCCGGCCTGGCGAGCTACCTGCCCGAGACCACCAAGATCATCATCGCGCAGCGCGTGAGCTCCGTGCAGGACGCCGACCGCATCGTGGTGCTCGACGGCGGCCACATCTCCGACGTGGGCACCCACGACGAGCTGCTCGAGCGCTCCGACATCTACCGCGAGACCTTTACCTCGCAGAACAAGATGAGCGAGGAGCAGGCCGCCGTGCTCGCGGCCGAGGACGAGGCGGGCGCGGGCGACGCCGCTGGTGAGCCGGCCGCCGCCGACGCTGCGGCTGCCGATGCTGCCACCATGGCCGCCACCACCGCGGCCCCCGCAACCGCAACCGATGATTCCGCCACGAAGGGAGGCGAGGCACATGAGTAAGGCAACCACCGCCGACCGCGCCGGCCAGCACAAGAAGGGCTCCGCCGGCCGCCTCTTCAAGACCCTGCTCGGGTTCTATCCCACGCTGCTGCCCGCCGTCATGGTCTGCATCCTCGCGGCCGCCGTGCTCAACTCCACGGGCACGATTTTCTTGCAGCAGGCCCTCGCCGTCATCGAGGGCTCGTGGGAGAGCGGCGACTGGGCGTCCGTGCAGCCGCAGATCCTGCGCATCGTCGTCACGCTCGCCTGCGTGTACGCCGTGGGGCTCGCGTGCAACACGTTCTGGAACCGCGCCATGGCCACGATCACGCAGGGCTCGCTCGAGAAGCTGCGCGAGAAGATGTTCAACCACATGCAGGACCTGCCGATCCGCTACTTCGACACCAACCAGCGCGGCGACATCATGAGCCACTACACCAACGACATCGATGCCCTGCGCCAGATGATCAGCCAGTCGTTCCCCAACTTGCTGCAGACCGTGGTGACGCTCGTGTCCGTGTTCGTCATCATGTGCTACTACTCGATCTGGATGTGCCTCGTGATCGTGGCGGGCGTTGCCATCATGGCGCTGCTCACGCGCCTGCTCGGCGGCATGTCGGCCCGGTTCTTCGTCGCGCAGCAGCGCGAGCTCGGCGTGGTCGAGGGCAACGTCGAGGAGGGCATGAACGGCCAGAAGGTCGTCAAGGCGTTCTGCCACGAGCGCGCGGCCGAGGAGCACTTCGACCAGTACAACGAGAAGCTCTACGAGGTCTCGCAGAAGGCCAACATGTACGGCAACATCCTCATGCCGATCCTCATGAACCTCGGCAACCTCATCTACGTGTTCGTGGCGCTGTTCGGCGGCCTGTTCATGGCCCTCGGCGTGCCCAACGTGAGCCTGAGCGGCCTTACCCTGAGCATTGCCGTGGTGGTGCCGTTCCTCAACATGACCAAGCAGTTCTGCGGCCAGATCGGCCAGATCTCCATGCAGATCAACGCCGTGGTCATGGGCCTCGCCGGCGCCGACCGCATCTTTGAGCTCATCGACGAGGAGCCCGAGACCGACGAGGGCTACGTGACCCTCGTGAACGCCCAGGTCAACCCCGACACGTGGGAGCTCGAGGAGGCCGACCACCATACCGGTATGTGGGCCTGGAAGCATCCGCACCGCTCCACGGGCGTCACCGAGTACGTGCCCCTGCGCGGCGACCTCGTGATGGACGACGTCGACTTTGGCTACACCCCCGACCACGAGGTGCTGCACGGCGTGAGCGTGTTCGCCAAGCCCGGCCAGAAGGTCGCCTTCGTGGGCGCCACCGGTGCCGGCAAGACCACCATCACCAACCTCATCAACCGCTTCTACGACATCGCCGACGGCAAGATCCGCTACGACGGCATCAACGTCAACAAGATCCGCAAGGCCGACCTGCGCCGCTCGCTCGGCGTGGTGCTGCAGGACGTGAACCTGTTCACCGGCACCGTGATGGACAACATCCGCTACGGCAAGCTCGACGCCACCGACGAGGAGTGCATCGCCGCGGCCAAGCTCGCCGGCGCCGACGACTTCATCGGCCGCTTGCCCGACGGCTACAACACGCAGCTTTCCGGTAACGGCGCGCAGCTCAGCCAGGGCCAGCGCCAGCTCATCAGCATCGCCCGCGCCGCTGTGGCCGACCCGCCCGCGATGATCCTCGATGAGGCCACGAGCTCCATCGACACCCGCACCGAGGCCATCGTGCAGCGCGGCATGGACAAGCTCATGGAGGGCCGCACCACGTTCGTGATCGCCCACCGTCTGAGCACCGTCCGCAACTCCGACGCGATCATCTGCCTCGACCACGGGCGCATCATCGAGCGCGGCAGCCACGACGAGCTCATCGCCAAGCACGGCTACTACTACCAGCTGTACACCGGCGCCTTCGAGCTCGAGTAGCCGGGGTCCCGAGGCGGTCGATCTGCCCTTCAATCGTCGGGCATGGCGCAAAGGCCTATGCCCTCCTCTTTCAGGGCACATCGACTCGCCTCGGAACCCCGGCCCCGGGGCCTCGGAGCGACGGGGCGGGCGAATTTCAGTCCCTGTCGTGAGGCTCCCGTGACGTATTTTCGATAATGTGTGGCATTTCCGCCTTAAGCGAAGTAGCCCAAGCAAAACCCCAGGAAAGCAAATTTGCTTTCCTGGGGTTTTGTCGTCTCTACTCGCGGAGAAAGGCAAATGCCACACATTATCGAAAATAGCTCCTGGCGGTGGCCTGTTTTAACGCTAAAGCTCCCGCAGTTCGCTTAAGCTGCGGGGGCCTCTTGCTTTTGGATTGCGATTCTGGGACACCTCCACTTGTCATGGATCCCCGGACCGAGCGTATGTGGTGAGTTGCCTCGCCCGTCTTCGAGCGCGGCGCTGGTCTTACTCGCCGAAGTCGAAGGCGAAGGACTGGCCGCCCTTGAGGTAGTCGAGCAAGAAGTGCTCCGTAGGGTCGATGTGCCCGATCACGTTGGTCTTGCCGGAGTTCTCCATGGGGCGCAGCGCAATCTGCACCTCGCCGTTGTACTGGCCGTAGAGTTTGTTGTCCACGAGGATGTCGCCGCGCTCGATCGCGACGGTGTTGAACGGCTCGACCTCGCCGGGGACGATGCGGCTCTCGAGCGTGCGCACCAGGTAGCCCGAGGTGCAGTCGGGACGCACAGAGAGATTCATGGAGGCGCGGGCCACCTGCTCGGCCGGCACACCCTCGGCGAGCGTTGCGCCGAACGTCACGCGGTCGGTGTTGGCCGCCACCACGGCGTCGAGCTCCTCGTCGGTCGCAAAGCAGTTGGCGATGAGCACGTCGGTTGCGCCTCCCATCAGCACAAAGTGCTTCATCTGCACGCCGATGGGCAGGTCGCGGTGCATCTCGAGCGTGGGCAGGCCCTCGCTCACGGGCCAGGGGCCAAAGGCGCCCGGCGCGTTGGACGAGACGAACGTCTGCAGGCGCAGGCCGCGCTTGGCCCAGCGCTCGGTGGCCTCCTGGTAAAAGTCGAGCGAGAACCCGGTGTAGCGGTGCGGGTAGTAGTTGTGGCTGCCCACGATCATCGACGGGTCGCCGCCGAGCTCCAGCACGTGGGCGATGTGGTCGACCGTCGAGGCACCGTTGAGGCAGATCTTGATGCCCTCCTTGTTCTTGGAGAGCGCGGCCTCCTCGAGGTCGCTCATGCCGAGGTCGAGGCGCAGGGCGTCGATGCCGAGCTCCTTGAAGAACGAGAGGTCGATGCCCTTGTAGAGCGAGGCCTGAACGCCCAGCTGCTCGAACACCATGGGGTTGACGTCGGCAAAGATCTCGAACCCGAGCTCGCGGGCCTTTTGCATGTAGGGGCGGTAGCGCGCGAGCACGGCCTCGGGGCCGTCTTTGACGGCGAGCAGGGCGATGAACAGCACGTCGAACCCGCGCGCGGCGGCGCGCTCCAGGTAGGCGAAGTTGTCTTCTTGCGTGGCGAACTCGGGGTAGAGCGAGATGCCCAGGCGCTTCTTTTGCATATGGCGGTCCTCCGGCGGTTTGGTTGCATGCACGGTTAGGGATTATCGGGCATCGGTGCGCCCGCACGCCGCCGCACTCGGCAGGCGGTCGGGCGCCGCCCCGCGCCGCACGCGCCCGCGAACCCGCGGGTCTCATTTGTCCATAACCGTCAATTATTGACAGCGAAGCCGGTTGGTTGGGGGTTTGATCTGGCGGCAGGCGGGCGAGCGCAAGGAAAGTCCGCTAAAGTCGGTGCTGCAGCTACGGGTTCAAGTCCGGACGGGGTGACCCAAGGCTCGGCCCGGTCGGAATTCGGGCTGGGTCCGGGCCTGCCGGGTTTGAGTGCAATAACGGCGGTAGCCGCGGCCCGGCGGGGCCCCGGCGCCGCAACGTCAACGAAAGGGCCGCCATCATGACAAGCGTTCTCTTTATCTGCCACGGCAACATCTGCCGGTCCACCATGGCGCAGTCGGTGTTCGCGCACCTGGTGCACGAGGCCGGGCGCGATGCCGAGTTCAAGATTGACTCGGCGGCGACCACGCGCGAAGAGATCGGCAACCCGCCGCACCGCGGCACGGTCGGCAAGCTCGAGCGCGAGGGCGTTCCCGTGGTGCCGCACCGCGCGCGCCAGGTCGCTGCCGGCGAATACGGCGACTGGGACCACATCGTCTATATGGACGCCGAGAACGCCCACGACCTGCGGCGTATCTTCAAGAGCGACCCGGCGGGCAAGGTCTCGCGCCTGCTCGACTGGACGGACCGCCCGGGCGACGTCGCCGATCCCTGGTACACGGGGAACTTCGACGTCACCTACCGCGACGTTCTCGAAGGTTGCAAGGGCCTGCTGGCCAGCCTGTAGCGCGCAGGCAGCTTGGCGCGTGGAATTCGGGCGCGTTCCAAAGCGCAGTCTCGCCGCAGCAAAGGCGCCCAGCATGCGAACGGCCCCCGTCGCGCAGATGCGGCGGGGGCCGTTCGATTCTCTGAGTCGATTCCATTGCCGGTCTCGGGTGGGCCCGCTTCCGCCCGCCCTCATCCAGCCTGCGCCGGTGCCTACTTGACCGCCTTGATCTTCTTGCCGGCGCCGAAGGGGTAGACCACCTGCGAGGTGTCGATCGTGGGCTCGCCGTCCTCGCCCGCGGCGATCGCGTAGATGTCTACGGGCAGCTTGCCCTCAACCGCGTGCCCGCCAAAGACGGCCTCCACGCCCGCGGGCACGTTGGGGCCAAAGGCGTGGTCGGGCGCGAGCGCCTCGGTGGGGTCCATGCCCTTGTTGCCATAGACCGCGAGCAGCGCGCAGCCCTTCTCGTAGAGCGCGAGGTCGTAGGGCTTCGAGACGCTCATGATGGCCAGGGGCACGCCCGCCGCCTTGGCCGCCTCGAGGGCGCGTGCGGGAACGTAACCGCTGGTAAAGCTAGCCGTCTCGGTGGAGAGCGTGCCGTTGCCGACCTCCGACACCACGATGGCGAAGTCGGCCGAACCAATTGCCTCGGTGATCTTTACCACGGCCGCCGCCACGGCCTCCTCGCTCGTGTCGTCGCCCACGTAGCTCATCGACTCAAAGGTCACGCTCTTGGGGATCTTCTTCTCGGCGATGAGCCGGCGCATGGCGAGTTCCATGCCCGGCTGCTCGTTGGCGTTGGCGGCCACGAGCAGCACGTGCTGGCCGGCCTTGGGCGCAAACGGCAGCACGCCGCCGCTCCTCACCACGGTGACAGCCGAGGCCGCGGCCTCGCGTTCGATCTTGTGGTGCCGCTTGGAGCCGACCGTCTTGGTGGCGTCGGCGAGCGCCGCCTTGTACGAGACGCCCATGCCGGCGACCTTCTTGCCCGAGGTCGCGAGCCCCAGGATGCCGCGGCGCAGCTTGAGCTCCAAGATGCGGCGCACCGACTTGTTGAGTCGCTTGTCGGTGATGCTCGTATCGTCCACGAGCGCCTGCACGAGCTCCTCCATGGCCTCGGCATCGCTCGCGCTGTGCATCGGCACGGGCATGAGCGCGATGTCGGCGCCGGCAAGGAACGCGCGGCGCACGGTGTCGAGCGGGGTGAAGTTCTTGGCGATGGCGTCCATGCTGAGCGCGTCGGTGATCGCCACGCCCTCAAAGCCCAGGTCCTTGCGCAGGATCTCGGTGAGGAAGGTGTGCGAGAGCGTGGCCGGCAGCGTCATCTCGCCCATCTCGGGGTCGATGGAGGTCGCCGTCTCCTTCTCCACCTTGGGATACTGGATATGCGCGGTCATGACCATGTCCACGCCCGCGTCGAACGCCGCGCGGAACGGCACGAACTCGAGCTTCTCGAGCTGCTTGCGCGTCTTGTCGATGCGCGGGAGCCCCGTGTGCGAGTCGGTTGCCGCGTCGCCGTGGCCGGGGAAGTGCTTGGCGCAGCCGCACACGCCCTCGCCCTGGATGCCGTCGAGCACCGCGCAACCGAGTTCGCTCACGAGCTTGGGCCGGTCGGAGAACGAGCGCAGGCCGATCACGGGGTTGTTGGGGTTGTTGTTCACGTCCATGACGGGCGCAAAGTCCACGTTGATGCCGAGGGACGCGAGCTCGCTCGCCATGACCGTGCCGCATTCCTTGGCGAGCTCGGTGCTGCGCGTGGCGCCGAGCGCCATGTTGCCCGGCATGGCGCAGCCGCTGCCCAGGCGGTAGACGATGCCGCCCTCCTGGTCGATGCCGAGCAGCAGCGGAATGCCCGCGCCTGCGGAGCCGGCCGAGTTGCGCACGGCCGCCTTCTGCAGCGCGTAGGTGAGGTCGAGCGTCTGCTGCGTCTCTTTGACGTTGTTGGCAAAGAGGATCACGCCGCCAAAGCCATAGGAGTCCACAAGGCTCGCGACCTCGTCGTTCATCTCGGTGAAGTCGGCCTCTTCCTCGGCGTCGGGCGCCTTCCACTTGCGGAAGTCGGGCATGATCATCTGGCAGATCTTCTCGCGGCGCGACATCTTCTTGATGAGCGGGGTCACGTCGTTGGAGCTGACGGCCGCGGCGATCGGCGACTTGGAGGCAGCGGAGCCGGCGGCGGCCGGGCTCTGCGAGCTGGCGTTGCCCGCGCAGCCCGAGAGCCCGGCGAGCGCGGCGCCCGAGCAGGCGAGCCCTGCGCCGGTCACAAAGGAGCGGCGGGTGACGCCGCCGCTCGTAAGGCCGCCCTGCGGGGCGTTCTGCATATTAGATTCGCGATCCATGGCGCGTTCCTCTCGTTTGGTTGCGGTGCCGCGGGTTCGCGCGGCTGCTTGGGACTCTACCCAAAATGCGGCCGGCGCGCGTCCACATTGCATTGCCCGCCATTGTAGGGCCGCGGCGCGCCCGCCCGCGACAGGGGAACCTCTAC
>CAVDTO010000023.1:0-14510 GCA_963611895.1 bacterium | reverse complement strand
TCGGCACGCTGCTCGCGAGCGGGTACCGCCGCCGCGAGCTCGTGGTGCACTACCTTATGCTCCCGGCGATCGTGGGCGTGCTGGCCGCCGGCCTCGGCACGGGGCTCGGCCTGACGTGCTTCACCGGCCCCATGAAGGACCTCTATTATGGCTCGTACAGCCTGCCGCCGTTTTATGTGAGCTGGGATTGGTCGGTCTTCGTGAGCACGGCGGTGGTGCCGGTGCTCGTGCTCGTGGGCGTTACCTTTGTGGGGCTCGTGCGCAAGATGGGCAAGACCCCGCTGCAGTTCCTGCGGCACGAGGCGAGCGGCAAGTCGGGCACCAAGCGCGGCTTTGCCCTGCCGGAGCGCCTGGGATTCGTTGCACGGTTCCGCCTGCGCGTGTTCCTGCGCAACCTCGGCAACTTCGCCACGCTCTTTATGGGGCTCGGCTTTGCATCGTTGCTGCTGCTCTTTGGCCTGGCAGTCCTGCCCACCATGCAGCATTTTGGCGACAACCTCAAATATAGCGTGGTGGCCGAGCGCCAGTACACGCTCAAGGCCCCGCTCGAGATTGACGGCACCGATGGGGAGCGCGCGGCGTGGAGCGCCGTGGCTCAGCTCCAGGGCGTTGAGTCCACCAAGGTGACGGCGCTCGAGGATGCTGCCGACGCGCTCAAGACTGCGCCGAGCGTGGGCGCCATGCAGCGGGCGCAGGCGGCGCAGGATGATTTTTACAGCAAGGTCGACGCCGTGGCAGCGGATTTGGGCGTCACGCGCGGCGCGTGCGAGGACCTGCTCAAGAAGGTCGAGGATATCGACCTGGACGACGAGAACGTGCACCCCGTCAACACGGTGGATAACGGTACTGCCAAGATCAAGCAGGCCGAAAAGTACGCGGTCTACCAGCTCGAATACGACCGAGGTGGCAGCAACGGCACCGAGACCATCTCCATCTACGGCGTGCAGGAGAACTCGCGCTACTGGAAGGACCTCAACGTCGGGGACGGCCATGTGGTCGTGGGCGCGGGCCTGGTGGACAAGTTCGACTGGACCGCCGGCACCACCGTCAAGCTCTACGACAAGTTCGAGGACAAGACCCATAAGGTCGAGTACGAGGGCGAAGGGTTCGCGTGGGGCACCAAGTCCAACACGAACATCTACATGAGCCTTGCCGACTTCAACGAGTTCTTTGGCAACGATGTCGCCTACTTCAACGGCTACGCGAGCGACAAGGCGCTCAAGCTTGATGCGCGCTATTTTGCGAGCGAGCTCACGCCCGACGACATGCAGGCGGTGGGCGACCAGTTCGTGGGCATGATGCAGGACCTCATCGGCATGATGGTGGGCCTTGCGGTCTTTATCTTCGTGCTGTTCATCTACCTGCTCACCAAGGCCGTGCTCGACCATTCGGCCCGCTCGATCAGCTACATGAAGGTCTTTGGCTACCGCGACGGCGAGATCTCTAAGCTCTACCTGCGCTCGATCACCCTCTGCACGCTGGTCTCGCTCGTGGTGCTGCAGCCGCTGATCATCGCGTCGCTCACGGCGATCTTCCACAGCATGCTCGCGAGCTACAGCGGCAACCTCGAGATCTTTGTGCCGGCCGAGGCAATCGCCGAGACGATTCTCGCGGGCTTTGCGTCATATGCGGCCGTGGCCGTGCTGCACATGCGCTCCATCAAGAAGGTCCCACTCTCGGAAGCGTTGAAGGTTCAGGAGTAGTTTGTTCCGGCGTTTTAACAAACGCCGGACCGGCCGACGCTGCGCGGCCCGCATGCACGGCAATCAGACGCTCAACCTCACAGGCGCGACCCAAAGGTCAGCGCCTGCTTGTTTCGCGCCAGCTTGCCGCACATGCGACCCGCTCGCTGACTTTGTTTCTACCTAGGATAGCGTGCTTCATTTCGCGGCACATTGCCTCGCCTGGGACCGGCTCGCTGACTTTGCCTGACCGGGCGTGTTTCAGAATGCGGGCTTGGTGCGCTCGCTTGACCTCAAGTTGGCTTTAGGGGGTACGATTCGGGCATCGCCTGTTTTGTTCGTGCCGTCTGAGGGGACTGCCCATGACAACCGAATCCGCCGCCGCAGCTAACGCCGCCGCGCCTGCCTCGACTTCGCCCGCCGCCGAGCCCGCGAAGGTCTACTTCACCAACCTGCGCACGCATGGGCGCGAGAGCCAGCTCGACAAGCTCAAGCGCCTCATTCGCCGCGCGGGCATCGACCAAATCGACTTCGAGAACAAGTTCGTGGCCATCAAGATCCACTTCGGCGAGCTCGGCAACCTGAGCTTCCTGCGCCCCAACTACGCGCGCGCCGTGGCCGACGTGGTCAAGGAGCTCGGCGGCAAGCCGTTCCTCACCGATTGCAACACGCTCTACGTGGGCAGCCGCAAGAACGCGCTCGAGCACATCGACACCGCCTACCAGAACGGCTTCACGCCCTACGCGACCGGCTGCCAGGTGATCATCGCCGACGGCATCAAGGGCACCGACGAGACGCTCGTGCCGGTCAGGAACGGCGAGTACGTGCGCGAGGCCAAGATCGGCCACGCCCTCATGGACGCCGACATCGTGATCAGCCTCACCCACTTCAAGGGTCACGAGCAGGCGGGCTTTGGCGGCGCCATGAAGAACCTCGGCATGGGCGGCGGTAGCCGTGCCGGCAAGATGGAGCAGCACGCCGCGGGCAAGCCGAGCGTGGACGCGGCCAGGTGCGTGGGCTGCCGCGCCTGCGAGAAGATCTGCGCGCACGGTGCCTTCGGCTTTGACGAGACGCGCGAGCGCGCGCTCGCCAACGGCAAGGTGCGCGAGGTGCACGTGGCCGCGATCGACCACGACCGCTGCGTGGGCTGCGGGCGCTGTATCGCCGTGTGCAACCAAGACGCCATCGAGCCCGACTACGACGCCGCAGCCGACGTGCTCAACTGCAAGATCGCCGAGTACACGCAGGCCATCGTGCAGGACCGCCCGAGCTTTCACATCTCGCTCGCCATGGACATCAGCCCCAACTGCGACTGCCATGCCGAGAACGACACGCCCATCGTGGGCGACATCGGCATGTTCGCGAGCTTTGACTGCGTGGCCATCGACCAGGCCTGCGCCGACGCCGTGCTCGCGCAGACGCCGCTGCCCAACACGGAGCTCACCGAGAGCGCCGCTAAGATGGAGCGCAACCACGAGCACCTGCACGGTGAGCAGGCGAACGACCCGTTCTGCATCACGCACCCCGACACCGACTGGCGCACCTGCATCGCGCACGCCGAGAAGATTGGCCTTGGCACGAGCAGCTACGAGTTGATCGAGGTCAAGTAGGGGAGCGCGCGTGCGCGGGAGCCTGCACCCTGGCCACCGCCCTGTTCCTGCGCCGCAAGGCCCAGTAGAGGGGTATCCAGCTCGACGATCACGGCTCTCGAACGGCCGCGTGGGCGAAAACTCAAAGCAAGGAGCGACAGCACAACGTTGCCGCTCCTTTTTCTTGGCATGGGCGGGGCCGAACTTACGGGGCGCGCGGGCCGGCCTCTGCTATCGAGCATCGCTGCCATCGTCGGTATTCTTGTAGCTGCATGAGCGGTGTCTGGCGGCCCTCTCCTGCAGCCCACCTCCACGTAATCGTTGCGTAAACGCCGGGGCGGGGCGTCTCGCGCTATAGCTGGTGCTTTGCTATAGTGTTGAGAATTCCCGATTTGGAGGTCTTGCAGGCATCATGTCCGATTCTGGCGACAGTCCCAAGCCGCGGACGAACACCGCGGCTCTTCCGCATTACACCGTGGGCGAGGAGATCATGAACTCCGTCACCCATGGCGTCGGCTGTCTGCTGGGCATCGCGGGCCTCGTACTGCTGATCGTCTTCGCCGCGCTGCGCGGCGGCGGCCCCGCCCACATGGCGGCCGCGATCGTCTACGGCGTCTCGCTCATCCTCGAGTACCTCGCCTCCACGCTCTATCACGCCATTCAGCCCGCGGGCGCCAAGCGCGTGTTCCGCATCATCGACCACAGCTGCATCTACCTGCTCATCGCCGGGAGCTACACGCCGTTTTGCCTGATCACCCTTGCAAACGACGGCGGTGCCCAGCTCTTCTTCGCCGTGTGGGCCATCGCCATCGTAGGCATCGGCTTCGAGGTGTTCCTGCGCGAGCGCCAGCCGCACTGGCTCATGGGGCTCGTCTACCTGGTGATGGGCTGGCTCGTGGTGTTCCGCCTGCCGCAGCTCGTCGCCACGCTCGACCCGGTCGCCCTCGCGCTCCTCGCCGTCGGCGGGGTGTGCTACACGGCCGGCGTCCCGTTCTACATCGCCAAGAACGTCCGCTACATGCACAGCGTGTTCCACCTGTGGGTGCTCGCGGGCAGCGTGTTCCAGTTCATGGCGGTGATCCTCTTCGTGATCTAGCGCCTGGGGCCCGGTACCCTGCGCGTTCCCGCGCGCGGAGCCGCCCCGCACACTGCGTTTGCGACCGCCTCGCCGGCGTGTTCGCAAACCGCACTCTACCAGCAACTTCTCCCGAACTTGGAGGTTCGAGAACCAACCCATGGACGTTACCGTCTCCATCGTAACCACGCTCATACTCACGCTCATCAACGGCTACTTCTCGATGTCCGAGATGGCGCTCACCACGGCCAAGCGCGCCGTGCTCGAGCACGAGGCCGACCAGGGCGACAAGCGCGCCGCCAAGGCCGTGGCCCTCGCGAGCGACTCCGACGCCTTCCTCGCGACCATCCAGGTGGCCATCACGCTTGTGGGCTTTGCCTCCTCGGCCGTGGCCTCCACGAGCCTTTCCGACCCGCTCGCCACGTGGCTGGTCGGGCTGGGCATCGCCCCGCTCTCTGCCATCGCGCGCGGCCTCGCGCCCGTGCTCATCACCATCGTGGTGTCGTTCGTCTCCATCGTCATCGGCGAGCTCGTGCCCAAGCGCATCGGCCTCGCCAACGCCGAGGGCGTTTCCAAGCAGGTCGTGGGCCCGCTCTCGTTCTTCCAAAAGGTCGCGCGCCCGGCCGTGTGGCTCACCGGTGCCTGCGCCGACGGCCTTGCCACGCTGCTGTGCATCAAGAGCGCCGACGACCGCCAGAACGTCTCGGAAGAAGAGATCAAGTTCATGGTCTCGGAGCAGGACGACCTGCTCGACGAGGAAAAACGCATGATCCACGAGATCTTCGACCTTGGCGACACGGTGGCCCGCGAGGTCATGGTCCCGCGCGTGGACATCGAGATGGCCGAGGACACCGACTCCGTGGCCGAGGTGCTCAAGAGCATGCGCCGCACCGGCTACAGCCGCGTGCCGGTCTACCACGAGGACCTCGACAACGTGGCGGGCATCGCGCACATCAAGGACCTCATCGAGCCGGTGCTCGACGGCAAGGGCGAGGAGCCCATCGGCGCGTACCTGCGCGACGCCGCGTTCGTGCCCGACACCAAGGACCTGCTGCCGCTTCTCTCCGAGATGCAGACGAGCCACGACCAGATGGTGGTCGTCGTCGACGAGTACGGCGGCACGGCCGGCATCATCACGGTGGAGGACATCGTGGAGGAGATCGTGGGCGAGATCGAGGACGAGTTCGACCCCGACAACAAGTACCTCACGCGGCTCTCGCGCCGCGAGTGGCTGGTCGACGGCCGCTTTTCGTGCGATGATGCCGTGGAGCTCGGCTGGCCCATCGAGGAGAGCGACGGTTACGAGACCATCGCCGGCTGGATCTTGGAGCTCTGCGACTCGGTACCCGACATCGGCGAGGTCTTTGCCGTTGAGGGGTACAAGTTCAAGGTGCAGTCGATGCGCGGCCAGCGCATCTCGCTCATCCGCGTGATCGCTCCCGAGGAGCCCGCGCACGATACCGAGGACGACGGCGAGGGCACGGGCAAGGCCGATGGGGCCGCGCGCGAGCCCGAGCACGGCGACGAATAGCGGCGAGCGCCGCAGGACGGAACGGAGAACCATGGCGGACCTGTTCGACATCAAAAAGGTGACGGTCGGTAAGGAGAACCTCTGCGCGCGCGTGCGCGTGGCCGACGGCGCACCGCTCATGACCTCGGAAGACATCGAGGCCACGGCGCGCGTGTACTACCTTGCCCCGGCGATCGCCAAGCACCTGTGCCTGGGCGACGCGGGCCGCGAGTTCCAGGACTGCATGGGCGCAACCGAGCTCGCGCACCTGCTCGAGCACCTTTCGGTGGAGATCCTCAACCAGACGGGACTTGCCGGCAAAGTTAGCTGCGGCCGCACGCGCGCCGTGGCGGGCGAGGAGCGCACCTATGACGTTGAGCTCTCGTGCCCCGACGACGCGCTGACCATCGGCGCGCTCTCGTCGGCGGTGTTCATGATGGGCTGGGCGTTCCTCGCGCCCGAGCAGCCCGCGCCCGATTTTGACGGCACGGTCGAGGCGCTCCGCCACCTGGCGCTGAGCCTGCGCCCCGACGGCGGCGCCTCCGAACGCAGCGCCCTGAGCGCCAAGAGCGAGGACGCGGCCGAGGCTGTGCCTGCTCCTGCTCCCGCTCCCGCGCCCGAGCAGCCCGCGCCCGCGGCGGTCGCCGTCGCCGAGAGCCCTGTCGTTCCCGTCGCCGCGCCCGCAGCCCCCGCACCCGCGGCCGACGCCACCGCGCAGATGCCGGTAGCCCCGGCTCCTGAGCCCATGCCCTTTGCCGACGACGAGTTCCTGGCGCCCGTGTTCGCGCAGGCCGTCGCCGCCGCCGAGGAGGAGCAGGCCGCGCAGCCCGCGTCCCAGCGCATCGACACCGAGGGCGCCTACCAGCCCCAGGCGGCTCCCGCGAGCGCGCCGGCAGCAGGCGGCGCGTCGGTCTTCGGCGGTGCCGCCGGAACGGCCCCGGCCGTGCTCGTCTCGCCCGTGGAATACGGCGCCGCAGCCGCCGAGCGCGAGCGCGCCGGCGTGGACGCCACCAACGTGATGCCGCCCCTCGCGTAAGGGTTGTTTCTGCCAACGGTTATCGTCCGGCGGCCCTGAGCCGTGCGGCTATAATATTCGGAAATCTTGAGTGTTCGAACTCGCAACCGTCCACAGAGAGGACAGATCATGGGTAAAGCTTTCAACTTCTTCGCAGGTACCGTGCTTGGTGCGGCCGCTGGCATCGTCGCCGGCGTCGCCATGGCCCCGCGCTCGGGCGCCGAGACCCGCGCCATGGCCGCCGACCTCGCCAACGACGCCTGGGATAACGCCCGCGACAAGTACGAGCAGAGCGCCCAGCAGGCCCGCGCCGCCGTGGAGGACTTCGGCCCGACCATCGACGCCACCGCCGACGACCTGCGCGCCAAGGTCGACCTCGCCCGCGAGCGCATGGACCAGCTCCGCGAGCAGCTCAACGACGCCGTCGCCGGTGGCAACGTGACCCCGGCCGCCGACGTCGTGGTCGAGAACACCGTCGAGCCCGAGGCCGCCGAGACTGCCGAGGAGGCTCCTGCCGAGACCGAGGCCACCGAGGCCTAAATGCTCGTCAGCAGCTTTACCGGCACGAAGGTCTACCGCAAGCCCGCGGAAGGCAAGCAGGTCAAAAAAGACGGCACGCCGCGCAAGCCCAAGAAGCTCGGCAAGATTCACCTCCCGGTGTTCACCCCCGATGGACGCCGGGTGGTGGGTTTTATGGTGAGCCTTCCCGACATCGCGGGCATGGTCAAGCAGCCCGACCGCTTCGTGGCGCTCGACGCCTTCGGCATGTACGAGGGCGCGGTGGCCGTGAGCGACGCCAAGGGCTCGTTCGACAAGCCCGCCGCCAAGCGGCTCGGCATCGACCTCGACGCCTGCATCGTGCTGGTGGGCATGGACGTGTGCACCACGGCGGCAAAGGTCCTGGGCTACTGCTCCGACGCCGCGTTCGACTTCAAGACCGGCAAGGTCGAGAGCTACCGGATCACCGCCAACGCGGCCGCCAACCTGCTCATCGGCGACATCGAGATGCCGGCCGAGATGTTCAAGTGCTACCGCGCGGGCCACATGGTCGTCTCCAAGGACGTTGAGCAGATCGCGCTCTCGGGCGGCGCCGCCGCCAAGGCCGCCGAGGCGAGCGTCATCGTGGGCAGCAAGGTCAAGAAGGGCGCCCAGGTGCTCGACGACAAGGGCTCGGTTGCCGTGGAGCGCGGCAGCAAGGCCCTCGGCAAGCAGCTCGGCCGCACGCGCGGGATGTTCAAGTCGTTCAAGGACGAGTACAAGAAGGCCGCTGGAAGCTCGGGCACCAAGGGCGGCAAGTAGAGCTTAAAGGCGAGGCCCCGCGCCTAAAAAACGGGCCGTACCATACGCCATGGGTGAGGAGAACCATTGCCTAACCACACCAACTCCTACTCAAAGGGCGGCTCCGGAGCGCCTGCGCGCGCGAGCCGCAAGCCCGCGGCCCAACGGTTCGCCAAGCGCGACCTTGGGTACATCCCCTCTGCAAAAACCAAGCGACGCCGCAAGCCGGGCGCGAGCTACCTCAAGCGCACGCAGGGCTTTGGCAAGAGCAACGGGCGCAACGTGCGCCGTCCGCGCCGCCGCCGCGACGGCCGTGCCGTCTATGCGCTCATCGCCGTGGGATGCGCCCTTGCGGTGTTCGTGGCGAGCCTGATCGGCTACATCAACCGCAGCGTGGAGATCAAGCTCAACGGCAGCGCGGTCTCGGTTCACGTTGACTCCACCATTGCGAGCATCATCGACAAGCAAGGGCTTTCCGACACGCTCAAGCACGGCAACCTGCTTGCCGTGGACGATTCCATCCTCAAGAAGGGGGGCGGCGAGTCGTACCACGTAAAGCTCAACGGCAAGCGTGTGCGCCCCGCCAAGTTCGACACGACCGTCGTGGAGGAGGGCGCCAAGCTCAAGATCGAGAGCGGGCGCGACGTCTACGAGCCCCATACGGTCGAGGCCACCGAGACCACGCCCACGCTCAAGAACACCTCGACGGGCGCCATCAGCTACGTTAAGACCTGGGGCGTGGCGAGCCGCTCGGAGGTGTGGGTCGGCAAGACCTCGGGCAAGACGGCAGACCGCGGCGAGGTCCGCGCGCTCACCGACTGCGTGGTGACGGGCAACTCCGCCAAGCCCACGGGCAAGAGCAAGCTCGTGGCGATCACCTTTGACGGCGGCCCGAGCGCGGCCACCGAGAAGATCCTCGCGGTGCTCAAGAAAAAGAAGGTCAAGGCCACGTTCTTCCTCACCGGCCAGCAGGTGGAGAAGCATGCCTCGGCCACCAAGGCCATAGCCAAGGCGGGCCACGAGCTCGGATCGAGCGGCTACACGCACACGAACCTCACCAAGCTCGACAAGAGCGACCTGCGCAGCGAGATCAGCAAGGGCTTTGACGCCATCAAGACGGCGACGGGCACCGAGACGGCGCTCTTCCGCGCGCCCTCGGGGCTGTTCTCGTCGCAGAACTGGGCCGACGCGATGGACCTCATCGGGTGCAACATCTCGTGGAACATCGACTCGGGCGACCGCCTGCTCAAGGGCGCCGACTACGCGGCGGCCAACGTGACGGGCACGGTGAGCAACGGCAACATCGTGCTGCTCACCGACTCCGACGCCTGCGCCGAGCAGACGCCCGAGGCGCTCGAGCAGATCATCGGCACGCTCTCGGGCGAGGGCTATGAGTTCGTGACAGTCTCGGAGCTCATCAAGGCCGACGAATCGCTGAGCGAGTATTTGAGCGACCCCACGCGCGTGCAGATGCCCGCGGGCGCCGTGCTGCCCGAGGTGGACGACGAGGACTCGAGTTCGAGCTAGGCGGGGGAGCGCGGGCGCTCGTGTTCGCGGGCCGCGACTGCCGGTCCAGTGCTGCGCGGTCATTCGACTGCAGCTGCATACATGGCCGCCGCGGCCGCCTGCTGCGCTCCCCGCGCTAACTCCCGGGCACCCCGCCCCGTCGCCCGCACTCACCCGCATATCAGGCTCCGGTAAGGACACCGTATGCATCGGCAAACGCGGGTGGCATCTTTTTTTGCCGATGTTATAGTAACTTGCGGTCGCGACGGGCTCTGTGCCTGCCGCCGTTCCGCAAATCTGAACGTAAGGGTCAAGAGAGAGGTCAAAGGTGAAGTCGAAACCTCGACCATACAGTCGATGACCCCTGCGTGTGCTCTTGGGTGCGCGCACGGGGTGCCAACCAACTGGTGGGGCAGCCCTGCCCGCACGCCGGTTGCGCGTATACATAACTCTGCGGCGAGGACCGCGCCCGGCGCATCTGCGCAAGATGGGGCGCGCCGCCGTTCACGAGGGGAGCACGATGAACTATCTTTCCGAGATGCTCAAGCTGCCGGTGATCGATGCCGACGGCGAGAAGCTGGGCGTCGTTAACGATTTCGGCATCGCCACGGGCGAGGTCTTTCCGCATGTGACGTCGTTGGCGTTCCGCGGCCCGGGCCAGACTCCGTTCATGATCAGCTGGCGCAAGTACGTGGACCGCCTGGACGAGACGGGCGTGTACCTCAAGACCCAGGCCACCGACGTGCGCTTCTCGTATCTGCAGCCCGATGAGGTGCTGCTTGCGCGCGATATCCTCAACAAGCAGATCGTCGACACGCAGGGCCTCAAGGTCGTGCGCGTGAACGACATCAAGTTCTCCATGTCGGGCGAGAATCAGCTCCGCCTGCTCGGCGCCGAGGTCGGCGCCGCGGGCCTCCTGCGCGCCATCAGCCCGGCACTCGAGCACGTGGTCTCCAAGGTCATGAAGGCCGTCGGCCGCCCGCTCGGCGAGGAGATCATCGCCTGGTCGTACATGGACCTGCTCGAGCGCTCCACGCAAGACATCCAGCTCTCGGTGAGCCACAAGACGCTCGCCGAGCTGCACCCGGCCGACGTCGCCGACATCATCGAGCAGCTCGACCCGCGCCTGCGCGCCCAGGTGTTCGCGCAGCTCGACACCGCCCAGGCCGCCGAGGCGATCTCGGAGCTCGACGACGACGACCTCATGGCCGAGATGCTCGAGGGCCTCTCCGACCGCGACGCGTCCTCGATGCTCGCCCTCATGGACCCCGACGACGCCGCCGACCTCATCGAGGAGCTCGACTACGAGAAGGCCGAGAAGCTCCTGCGCCTCATGGGCGTCAAGGAGGAGAAGGCGATCCGAACCCTGCTCGGCTACGAGGAGAACACCGCCGGCCGCATCATGACCTCGGAGTTCGTCTCGCTGCCGGCAACCGATACGGTCGCCGACGCCATCGAGGCCATCCGCGCGCTCGACGAGGACTTCGAGAGCGTCTACTACGTCTACACCGAGGACCCCACGGGCAAGCTCACCGGCGTTCTCTCGCTCCGCACGCTGATCGTGGCCGACCATTCCGCCCGCCTCTCGAGCCTCGCGTTCCGCGACGTGGTGTGGGTCGCGCCCGACCTCGACCAGGAGGACGTGTGCGACGAGATGACCAAGTACGACCTCGTGGCCATCCCGGTCTGCGACGAGAACCGTCACATCCTCGGCATCGTCACTTTCGACGACGCCATGGACGTCATCGCCGAGGAGCACCAAGAAGACCTGCAGATCGCGGGCATCGCCGGCGGCGAGAACGTCACGAGCGAGTCGACCCACGCGCTGAGCTGGTTCGTGCACCGCCAGTACTGGGTCGCCGTGTGGGCCGTGGCCTCCATGATCGTGGCCTCGGTGATCGGCAAGCTCGGGCACGACGCGGGCCTGTTCGTGTACCCCATGTGCGCCATGCCCGTGGTGCTGCTCGCCGCGAGCCGCGCGGTCTCGTTCGTCAAGAACTTCTACCTCGAGTACGACGACGATGACGACGAACCCAAGCCGTACTTCGGCTTCTTCGTGCAGACGACGGGCCTCGGCATCATGCTCGCGGCCATCGTGTACCTGTGCGCGCAGCTCGTGCGCACGGCCGCCTTCCCCGACGCCTACTCCATTCACGAGGCGCTCTTCACCGCGTGCTTCGACATCGCCGCCGTGGTGGCGCTCGCGAGCTCGATGAGCTCGGTCGTCTACCTCAAGCTGCTCTTCTGGCGCGACGAGCACGACCTCAACACGTCGGGCACGGCGCTCAACGTGGCCGCGGTGCTCATCGCCTGCGTGGCGTTCTCGGTGGCGTGCGTGGCGGCGACCTGCCTGCTCGTGGGATAGGGGGGCGCCCGTGCAGAACATGCAGAACAAGAGCGAGCACCGACGCAAGCTCACCCCCGCGCTCGTGCTTGGCGCCATGGGACCGGGCCTTTTGGCCGCGCTCTCGGGCAACGACGCCGGCGGCATCGCCACCTATTCGAGCGCCGGCGCGAGCTACGGCTACAAGATGCTCTGGATGCTCCCCGTCATGACGGTGCTGCTGATCGTCACGCAGGAGACCGCGGCGCGCTGCGGCTGCGTGACGGGCAAGGGCCTAGCGTCGCTCATCCGCGAGAAGTTCGGCGTGCGCAAGAGCGTGCTCGCCATGGCGGCACTGCTCATCGCCAACACGGCCGTGACCATCTCGGAGTTCGCGGGCATCGCGAGCGGCCTTGCCCTCTTTGGCATCCCGTCGAGCATCTCGGTGCCGCTCGTGGCGCTGCTCATCTGGCTGCTCACCATGAGCGGGAGCTTTCAGCGGATCGAGAAGATCCTGCTGCTCGTGAGCTGCGTGTTCGTGGCCTACGTGGTGGCCGCGTTCATGGCCGGCCCCGACTGGGGCCAGGTTGCGGCCGACACCTTCGTGCCGAATATCCAGACCGACCCGGCCTACGTGTCGCTCGTGGTGGCCACCATCGGCACCACCATCGCGCCGTGGATGATCTTCTTGGCGCAGAACAACGTGGTCGACAAGAACGCGGGCGAGGACGACATCGTGCTCCAGCGCATCGATACCGTCTCGGGCTCCATCGCGGCCGACCTCGTGGCCTGGTTCATCATCATCACCACGGGCACGGTTCTGTTCCCCGCGGGAATCCGCATCTCCGACGCGGCCGACGCCGCCAAGGCACTCGAGCCCATCGCGGGGCAGTTCTCCACGATCCTCTTTGCGAGCGGCCTTGTGGCGGCGAGCTTCTTGGCCGCGTGCGTGCTGCCGGGCGTGACCTCGAGCGCCATCTGCGAGGCGTTCGGCTGGGAGCGCGGCGCCGACCGCTCCTGGGAGGAGGCGCCCATGTACAGGGGCCTTATCACGGGGATCATCGCGGTCTCGGCCGTGATGGTGCTGCTGCCCGGGGTCGACCTGTTCCAGATCATGATGACCTCGCAGGTCATCAACGGCGTGCTTTTGCCCGTGGTGCTCGTGTTCCAGGTGCTGATCGCCGCCGACCGCCACGTGATGGGCCATTACCGCAACGGCCGCGTGTGGAACGTGCTCACCTGGGCCACCATCGCGCTCATCACGGTGCTGACCGTGATCATGTTCGTGCTCCAGGCGATGGGGTACTAGGGCGCTGCGGGCACGGCGGCGGGCGGTTGCCGGCCTGCTCGGTTGGCGCCTGGCCCGCGCTGCTCGCGCAGGGCGCGGTCCTGTGAGCGTGCCTGTGCAGCCTGCTGCTCGATTGCGGGAACCGCACCGCTCGCATGGGGCTTAGGCTCGTGAGCAAAGACAAGGTCCCGCCGGGCTGCTGCCATGTGGTGTGCAGCCCGGCGGGACCTTTTTGCGTTCGAGGGTGCGACAGTTCAAGGGCTCACGGCGCGCCGCCCGGCGGCTAGATTTGCGCGCGCCGCTCGGCGGCCAAGCCCGCGCCCCGTTCGTCCGCTACTTCTTGCTTTCGGCGATGCGCTTCTTGGCGGCCTTGTCGATGGCCTTCTGCGCGCCCTTGCCGATGCCCTTGCGCACGTTCTTGAGCAGTTCGTTGCCGGCGGTGGGGCCGGGCTCGTTCTCGTAGTCCTCGATATGGAAGGGCAGCACGTCCGACACGCTCTTGTAGATGAGGTTGAGGTACTCCTTGGCGCCCTTGGCGTTGAGGTGCGTGCCGTCGCCGTCAAAGAGGTCGTTGCGGTTGGCGCTGTAGCCGTACCAATCGACCACGCGCACGTTGGAGTAGCGCGACTTGGCGTTCTCGTACGACTGGTTGGTCTGCGACACCCACGAGGTGTTGGCGCGCGTGTTCACGAACACGCAGATGCGCTTGGTGCCCACGTCGTTCATGAGGGAGTCGACCATCTCGTCGGTCACGGGGCCGTTGGTGCCGAGCGCAAAGACCGAGATCTTGCCGCAGAGGTTCTGCTGCAGGTAGCTCTCGTACACCTCCTGGCCGGCCGAGAACTGGCGGCTCTTGAGCGCGTCGATGCGCCCGTGGGGGAACTTGGTGGCAAAGATGTCGACCAGGCGCAGCGACACCGAGTCGCCGATCATGAGGATGTCGTAGGAGCCTTCGGGCCAATCGCCGTCGGTGGTCGCGGTGCTCTTGTTCGAGCTCTTCTTGGAGGATTTCTTGGACGAGCTCTTCGTCTTCTTGGAGGAGCCGGTCGCGGAACTCGAACCGGAGCCGCCGTTCGCCGCGATGTCGGCGGCGGTGTTGGTGGCGTCGGCCCCGGCCTGGAGCAGCTCGGCACCGTCGGCGCTGAGCGCGGAGGTGTCGGGCACGAGCGCCACGCCGCCCACGGCGGCCACGAGCACGAGCGCGCAGGCGCCCGTGAGCACGCGGTGGGTGAGCACCCACTGGC
>CAVDTO010000022.1:0-14591 GCA_963611895.1 bacterium | reverse complement strand
GGACCGCCGTGCAATCCGGCATCTCGGCCAGCTTGAGGCCGGCCGCGTATCCGCTATCGGCCTCCCAGTCGCCCGGGAGCGGCTCGGGCGGCTCGATACCGCGCGCCTCGAGCGCCGCGCGCCAGCCCTTCATGCGGCACGCGCTCGAGAGCGACTCCTCCTTGCCGGCAATGAAGTAAACGGTCTTGTGACCCCGATCGAGCAGGTACTCGCACGCCATGCGGGCCCCGCCCTCTTGGTCGTCGCTGATCGTGGAGCACGCAGGGTGCTCCATCGGCGTGATGATGACCGTCTTGAGGTCGCAGGGCGGCTCGAATGTCTCGAAGTCCTCGACCATCTGCCCGAGGTTGAAGATCATGCCGTCGACGGGCAGCCGCGACATCCTGCGCGCGGCGTCCGTGAGAGTCAGGCTCTCGCCCGGGTTCGTCTTGATGAGCGTGAGCGCAAAGCCGCGGTCTTCGGCCGCCGCTGAGATGCCGTCGAGCATGTCGACCACGCCGCCCGAGAGATGGAACAGCACCACGCCGATACAGCCGTAGCGCCCGAGCTTGAGGGAGCGGGCTGCAAAATTGGTTCTGAAGCCGAGCGCGTCCATGGCCCGCTGGACCTTCTCGCGCGTTGCGGGGCGCACCGAGGCGGGCTCGTTGATCGCGCGCGATACCGTCTTGAGCGAGACGCCCGCCACCCGGGCGACGTCGGTCATCGATGCGGGCTTGTTTTCTTGCATGGGCACGCGGCCTCCCCCGTGCGAGTTCGAAGAGCTGCTGAATAGGTGCTGCCCTGTAGCTTAAACGACCGGCTCCTCCAACAAGAACCGTTTGCAGGAATATTCCGACCGTTCACCCTGTGCCGCTTTGTCCGCCTCTCCTAAATGTCTTACGTTGTCATTGTTGAATGACAACGTTGTCAAAGCGCCCTACCTCGGTGTTCGGCAGCCGCGTCATCCATCCCCGTCTTACCGGGCAAGACGGGATCCGGGCTGCATCTATCCACCTTCAACTGAATCCATCCATCGCTCTCATCTGCAAAGGAGACTTATGGACGCCATCGTCACGTTGCTCGAAAAACAGCAGCCGCTGTTTGAGAAAATCGGGCGCAACCCCTACCTGCAGGCGATCAAGGACGGCTTCCTCGGCTGCATGCCGATCGTCCTCACGTCGTCGATCTTCCTGCTCATCGCCACGCTTCCGGGCGTCGTGGGCATCACCCTGCCCCAACCGATCATCGACTGGTGCAACAAGCTCTACAACTTCACCATGGGCGTCATGGGCATCATGTGCGCCGGTACCACCGCCAAGAACTTCACAGCATCGATGAACCGCAAGATGCCCGACGGCAAGGTGCTGAACGACTCCTCCACCATGATCGCCGCGCAGTGCTCCATGCTGCTGCTCGCCGTCACGCAGTTCACCGCCAAGCTCAACGGCTCCGAGGTCAGTGCCTTCGACTGCACGAGCATGGGCACCCGCGGCCTGTACTCCGCCTTCATCGCGGCGTTCATCACCGTGTGGGTCTACAAGTTCTGCGTCTCGCGCGACCTCACCATCAAGCTGCCCAAGGAGGTTCCCGGCGCCATCGCCCAGAACTTCCGCGACATCATCCCGTTCGCCGGCGCCGTCATCATCTGCGCGCTCGTTGACGCGGGCATCCGCAGCGTCTCGGGCGTTCCCTTCTCCGAGATCCTGATCAAGCTGCTCTCGCCGCTCTTTGCCGCGGCCGAGACCTACCCCGGCCTGATCCTCATCCAGTTCTTCACCGCGTTCTTCTGGTTCATCGGCATCCACGGCCCCTCGATCGTGCAGCCGGGCATCGACCCCATCCGTCTTGCCAACCAGGCCGAGAACCTGCAGACGCTCCTCGCGGGCGGCCACCCCAGCCACTCCCTGTGCTTCAACCTGTCGCTCGTCGGCGAGTTCGGCGGCACCGGCGCCACGTTCATCGTGCCCCTGCTGCTCATCCTCTTCATGAAGTCCAAGCAGCTCAAGGCCGTGGGCAAGGCCTCCATCGTGCCGGTTGCCTTCGCCGTCAACGAGCCGCTGCTCTTCGGCGCCCCGATGGTGCTCAACCCCTACATGTTCATCCCCTTCACAGTTGCCGGCTGCGTCAACGTCTGCCTCGCCAAGTTCTTCATCGACGTCGTGGGCATGAACGGCTTCAGCTTCGTCGTGCCCTGGGCGACCCCCGGCCCCATCGGCATCTTCATCTCGTGCAACTTCCAGATCATCTCGCTCGTGTTCATCGCGCTGATCATCTTGCTCGACGCCATCATCTACCTGCCGTTCCTCAAGGCTTACGACAAGATGCTCTGCGACCAGGAGGCCGCCCGTGCCGAGGAGCTCGGCGAGGACGATGGCGAGGGTGCCGCCGTGGCAGCCGTCGCCGCCCCGGCCGAGGCCGCCGCAGCCGTGAGCGCCCCTGCCGTCGAGGCTCCCGCTGCCGAGGCCGCTGCTCCCGCGGTCGACGTCGACGGACTCAAGGTGCTCGTGCTCTGCGCCGGCGCCGGCACGTCCGCCATGCTCGCCAACGCCATCAAGGAGGGCGCTGCCGCCACGGGCGAGAACATCGCCAGCTCCGCCGGCGCTTACGGCCAGCACACCGCGATCATGGATCAGTACGACGTGATCGTGCTCGCCCCGCAGGTCCGCAGCTACTACGAGGACATGAAGGCCGACACCGACCGCCTGGGCATCAAGCTGCTCGCCCCGCGCGGCCAGGAGTACATCGCCCTCACCCGCGATCCCGAAGGCGCCATCAAGTGGCTCCGCGAGAATCTCGGGGAGAGCAAGTAGCCCCGCCCTTCTTTCCGCCGCAGGCCGGTTCCGCCGGCCTGCGGTTCTCTACCTCGGATGCCTCAAGCGAGGCGCAGTCTTCTGATCTCCGGCGCGACCCCTCGCTGACTCCCATTCACTGCGACTGCGCCCCTTTTGGGGCATCCTGAGCAAACCGGTCGCTGGTGAGCTGCCGTAAATCCACAGGTAAGCAATTCAATTTCCACCGAGTGGGCAAGGGCAATGACGCCAGCAGGCGATCGCAAGTAGCGAGCCGACAAGTGCCACAGAGCCCCAAACCCGCAAGCAGCTGCATAATCTGCAAGCAAGCGAACGTCAGCGAGCAATCCAACATCCGCACCCAACCGCACAGAAAGGAACCCCGATGAGCAACATTCCGTTCCCCAAGAACTTCGTCTATGGCGGCGCCACCGCCGCCTACCAGGTCGAGGGCGAGACCCGCACCCACGGCAAGGGCAAGGTGCCCTGGGACGATTTCCTCGCCGCGCAGGGCCGCTTCTCCCCCGACCCGGCTTCCGACTTCTACAACAGCTACCCCGTCGACCTCGAGCTTTGCGAGCGCTTTGGCGTGAACGGCATCCGCGTCTCCATCGCCTGGACGCGCATCTTCCCCGCCGGCACGGGCGAGCTCAACCCCGAGGGCGTGGCCTACTACCACGCGCTCTTTGCCGAGTGCGAGCGCCGCGGCGTCGTGCCTTACGTCACGCTCGACCACTTCGACACCCCCGAGGCCTTCTACGAGAACGGCGGCGAGGGTTTCCTCACGCGCTCGACCATCGACGCCTTCGAGGCCTACGCCAAGTTCTGCTTTGGCGAGTTCACCGAGGTCAAGCACTGGTTCACCTTTAACGAGATCCCGGCCACGGCCGAAGGTATGTACATCGTGGGCAACTGGCCGCACGGCGAGAAGTATCGACTCGACAAGGCGTTCCAGGTCATGCACAACATGATGGTCGCGCACGCCCGGGCCGTCGTGGCCTTCCACGAGGGCGGCTATGAGGGCGAGATCGGCGTGGTGCACAACCTCGAGCCCAAGTACCCGCTCGACCCGGCCAACGCCGCCGACGCCGAGGGCGCGCGCATGGCCGACGTCATCAACAACCGCTGGGTGCTCGACGCCACCTTCCGCGGCCACTACGCCCCCGACACCATGGCCGCCGCAACCGAGCTCGCCACCATTGCCGGCGGCACGCTCGATGTGACCGAGCGGGACATCGCCGACCTCACCGCCGCCGTGCCCTACTGCGACTGCCTGGGCATGAACACCTACAAGTGCCAGTTCATCCGCGCCGCCGAGGGCGAGAACGACATCAACCACAACGGCACGGGCGACAAAGGCTCGAGCCGCTGGTTCCTCAAGGGCGTGGGCGAGGCCTGCGTGCGCGAGGGCGTGCCCACCACCGACTGGGACTGGATCATCTACCCCGAGGGCCTGTTCGACCTGATGATGCGCATCAAGAACGACTACCCCAACTACAAGAAGATCTACGTGACCGAGAACGGCATGGGTTATAAGGACGAGCTCGTCGACGGCTTTGTGGACGACGCCCCGCGCATCGACTACCTGCGCCAGCACCTGAGCTGGATCAACCTGGCCATCCAGGGCGGCGTGAACGTCGATGGCTACTTCGTGTGGTCTTTGCAGGACCAGTTCAGCTGGACCAACGGCTACAACAAGCGCTACGGCCTCTTCTACGTGGACTTTGAGACCCAGGAGCGCATCCCTAAGGCGAGCGCGTATTGGTTCAAGAACCTCGCCGAGACGGGCCTGCTCGAGGGATAGGGCTTCCGGGCTTCCGGCAGCGCCACGATGCCGCGCCGCCGGACTTCCCGGACGCTGCGTATTTTTGCAGCAAGAGGCCCTTCATACGGCGCCAACCCTGCGCTTTCGTAGCCCGCCCGCCCTTGCCCGCCTTCGCGATCGAGTTTATAAAGATTGTTCGAGTGGCCTACGCGCGTGCGATATAGCGCAAACGCTCGCGCGGCGCGCGCGGGCATTCCATCACACACGCGCCCCCGTTGGCACTAAATGTCGCCCTTCACTGTCAGACGAGGGGCGGCATTTTTGCGTTTATAGGGTGCCTGTAGCCATACGGCTGAAGGGAGCCGCCAACAATGCAGCACAAGCGCATGCGCAGGAACTTCGTCATGGCGCTGCCCTTGGAGCTGTTGATTACCGGGCCGCTCACCCGTGCGATTTTCCGGGCGATTTTCTCGAAGGAAGAGGAGAGGCGCATGGACGCCGAACTTGAAGCCGAGCACGCGGCCGAAGCAGAAACAGCGGTAGCTTCTCGCTAGAAAACCGCAGGGCCGACGCAGGCAAAGGCAGCCGCGCTTTACGCGCCGGCCGAGGACGACCGCGGCGCCGCCGTGGAATGGCGAACGATGAGCTTGCCGGGGATCCGGATCGCGGCCGGTTCTGCAGGCGCCGCGACCTCGGGAGCCGCGTACTCAAAGACCCTGCGACCGCGTTCGTGCAGGTCAAAGCGCACGGTCGTGAGCTCGTTGTGAGCCACGAACTCGTCGAGCGAATCGTCCACGCCCACCACGCTCACGTCTTCGGGAACCCTCAGGCCCGCATCGCGCAGCGCCGCGATGGCGCCGTTCGCCATCTGGTCGTTTGCCGCATAGATCGCCGTCATCTCTCGGTCGTGCTCGGCGAGATAGCGCCCCGCCTCGTATCCGCTGTTCGCCGACCAATCCCCCAGCAGGGGTTCCGCGGCCTCGATGCCCTCATGTGCGAGGGCGTCGCGCCACCCCGCCTGGCGGAACTGCTCGTCGACCGAATATTCCGGGCCGCCGATAAAGCGAATCTGAGTGTGTCCCAGGCCAAGCAGATGGTCCATAAGCAGCGTCGAGCAGCCATAGTGGTCGGAGTCCACCGTGGTCACGCGCGGGTGGGCGAACATGGTGACGATGACCGTGGGCATGCCGGGCAGCGGCTGAAACTCCTCGAAGTCCGACGAAAGGCGGCTCATGCCGATCACCATGCCGTCGATGGGCTGCTCGGCCATGAGACGCGAGGCCTCCGCGAGCAGGAACTCTTCGGTCTTGGACATCTCGATCAGCGTGAGCGCGTAACCGTGCTCACGGGCGGCGCTCGCGATGCCGTCGATCATGGAGAGGTTGCCAAAAAGCGTGAGGTCGTTAACGCAAAGGCCCACGGAGCGATAGCGCCCACCGCGCAGCGACCGGCCGGCATAGCTCGGGCGGAACCCGAGTTCGGACATCGCCGCCTGCACGCGCTCGCGCGTCTTGGCGTTGACGTTGGGCATGCCGTTGACCACGCGCGAGACGGTCTGCTGCGAAACGCCGGCCGCACGCGCGACGTCGGCCATCGAGACCGGGCGCGTGCCCCGCTGTTTGACCTCGCGTTTTGGCATGCATTCCTCCCCTGTTCGCGATATTGCGAGCGCAAGTCGCGTGCAGTGATCGCCGAACCTTGCTGATCAAGCGCGCCCGCGCCGATTCGAGCGACCGCCCGCGTTGCCACGATCGCACTCCCAACTATAACGGCGCTCCAACGCCAAAGGGCATCGAAACATTAAGGGGAGGCCCAAGGCAGTGGGTCGCAGTAGACGCGCGAGTCACAGCAAACGAGACCGAAGGCGAAAAGAACGCGTTAGCCCGGCTCATCCGAACACGTATTCAAGCGGAGGAAAACCCAAGCTAGACGAGACCGACGCAACAGCGCAGAAGCCCGAGCCGTTGGTAGTTGGTATAGCCGGTCAGAAGAATGACTCACGCCTCTGCGAACAATCGAGCCGCACGGAACCCAGCGCAGCTACAAATTCGCTAGCTCCAGCTCAAGCCGGCGCCGCTGCGCACCTTGCCGGTAGATTTCCGAAAACAAGCAGACTGTTCTGCAAGCAAACGTTCGCACTTGCGTCCTCGATTTGAGGGAACCCAAAACATCGCAACTGAACAGGCCCCACGAACGCTCGGGACGCTCAGCCCAACGCCGCCGCGCGACTTGTCAGGGGCCCCGCAGGTAGCCACCCATCCCACAGCTGAATGCTCACGATCATGCCCTTCAACGTCCAAAACCAAGCCGCCGCAGTTGAGCAAAACTCCTCGGGCGAGCGCGCGAAAACGGCCGTGCGCTCCGCCCCATCCCGCAAATAACCGCTCGCGGCCTGTTTTGCACCGATTGCAGGAAATTGCAAAAAGCGCAGGCAAACGCTTATGAGTACGTTAACATAACGCATGCACTGAACAGTCCGGAACTATGCGCAACCCGCCGCCCCATCGACGGCCAGAAAGGAAGGCCATGATCGAGCGCATACCTCTTGGAACCACCCCCGACGGCCACCCCGTCACGGTCTTTGAACTCTCGTGCGGCAACGCACGCGTGCGACTCATGGACCTCGGCGCCTCGCTCTTCGGCTTCGACGTTCCCGCACGCGACGGCGCGCTCACCGAAATCGTGCTCGGCTACGACGACGTCGCAAGCTACCTTGCGAGCGGCGCGTGCTTTGGCGCGACGGTGGGCCCCTCGGCCAACCGCTCCGACGCGGCCGAGGTCATCGTGGACGGCCACGCATACCAGCTCCCCAAAAACGACGGCCCCGACCTCGCCAACAACCTGCACACCGACGGCCAGTACGGCCTGCACAAGCGCGTGTGGAACGCCGAGGTGCTCGAGGGCCAGAACGCCGTCCGCTTTACCTGCGAACTTGCCGACGGCGAGTTCGGCCTGCCGGGCGCGCGCACGTTCAGCGCGCTCTACACGCTGCGGTCAGTATCGGGTGCAGGCGCGAATGCGGACGCGGCGAACGAACAGGCGAACGCCGTAAGCAGCCCCGTCGCCGACCCCGACACCAGCACCGCCTCCCCCGTCGAGCTCACACTCGAGTACGGTTGCACGACCGACTCCCCCACCTTCGTGAACATGACCAACCACAGCTACTTCAACCTGGCCGGTCACGGCGCGGGCTCGGTCCTCGGCCACGAGGTGCAGATCAACGCACAGAGCTACCTGCCGCTCCGCGAGGACTCCGTCTCGCGCGGGGACGTCGTCCCCGTTGCCGGCACGCCGTTCGACTTCCGCACGCCCAAGGCCCTGGGCGCCGACATCGAGGCTGCCGACGAGCAGCTCGCCATCGGGCGCGGCTACGACCACTGCTTCTGCATCGACGGCTACAAAACGGATGCCCCGGTGCGCCCCGCGCTCACCGCATACGACCCGGCATCGGGCCGCGAGCTCAAGATCGGCATCACCACTCCCGGCGCCCACCTCTACACGGGCAACTGGTTCGACGGCTCCCCCACCAAGGGCGGCACCGCGTACCAACCGCGGAACGGATTTGCCTTTGAGCCCGAGTTCTGGCCCGACAATTCTCATCACGCGAGCTGGGAGCACCCGGTCTGCACGCCCGACCATCCATTTAAGTCGCTCATCACCTACACCGTGGGCGTGCGCTAGGGCACGCGGAAGGAGCGCAGGCGAACGGCTGTGAACGAGGCCTTACCCTCAATCGCAACGCCACTTGCATGCGCCCGCCCCGCCTCGAGCTTCGGCAGCTAAACGGTTAGGCGGCCCGACAGCCCAGCAGCCCGGCAACCGCGGCAGAGCAACCACGCCCGGAAACCGCTCCGCCACCGGCCAGCCGCAGCAGCCGCACTCCACAGCCGCAGTAGTCTCGCCCCGCATCCCGAAACCCGCACCCCGCCCCGTCCGATCCAACCGCCAACAGCCACCCCAACCCGAAAGGAACCGCAATGAACCAGACCGTCATCAACCACGTGACCGAGCTCTTTGAGCAGAGCTTCGGCCCCATCGAGGGCAAGCGCGCCCTCTACGTGCACGCACCCGGCCGCTCCGAGATCGCCGGCAACCACACCGACCACGAGGGTGGCCACGTGATCGCCGCCTCGCTCGACGTCGCCGTCGACGGCATCGCCGTGGCCAACGGCACCGACACCGTGCGCATCGTGGACGAGGGCTACCCGAGCTTTGAGGTGAGCCTCGCAGACCTCCACATCGCCGATAGCGAGCTCGGCACCTCCGCGAGCCTCGTGCGCGGCATGGCCCACGAGGTCGCCGCGCTCGGCGTCGAGGCGCAGGGCTTCGACTTCGCCTTTACCTGCAGCGTTCCCTCGGGCGGCGGCCTCTCCAGTTCCGCCGCCGTGGAGGCCGCATACGGCCGCGCCATGGAAGCGCTCTGGGACGCGCCCGCGATCGCGCCCGTAGCCCTCGCGCAGATGAGCCAGCGCACCGAGAACAACTACTACGGCAAGCCCTGCGGCCTCATGGACCAGGCCGCCGTGTGCCTGGGCGGCCTCGCCTACATGGATTTTGAGAACGCCGCCGAGCCCGCCACGAGCAAGCTCGAGCTCAACTTCGAGGACCACGGCTACGCGCTCTGCCTCGTCAAGGTGGGCGCCGACCACGCCGCCTCCACCGACGACTACGCCGCCGTGCCCGGCGAGATGCAGGCCGTGGCGGCCGAGTTCGGCAAGACCCGCCTCTGCGAGGTCGACCCGGCCGAGTTCGACGCCACACTCCCCCAGATCCGCGCCAAGCTCGGCGACCGCGCCTGCCTGCGCGCCGTGCACTACTGGTACGAGAACGACCTCGTCGACCGCCGCTGGGCTGCGCTCAACGCCGGCAACATCGCAGAGTTCCTGCAGCTCACGCGCGAGAGCGGCGCAAGCTCCGCCATGTACCTGCAGAACGTGGTGGCCGAGCTCGGCCGCGAGCAGCCCGCGATGTACGCCCTCGGCCTCGCCGAGCGCATCCTCAACGGCCAGGGCGCCGTCCGCATCCACGGCGGCGGCTTTGGCGGCACCATCCAGGCCTTCGTGCCGCTCGACCTTGCCGACGAGTTCGAGCAGAAGATGAACGCTTGGCTCGGCAGCGAGTCCTGCCGCCGCTACGCCGTCACCGACAAGGGGGCGTACGCAGCATGGCTGTAATCACCGACTCCGCGCGCACGGCCGCGCAAAACCTCATCGACTACGCGATCGCGCGCGAGCTCATGGGCGCGCACGACCGTATCTGGGCCTATAACACCGTGCTCGAGTGCGTGGGCGCAGAAGGCCCCGAGCCCGAGGGCGCCTGGGCGCTCAAGAGCGAAACGGGCAGCGTTCCCGCGGGCTTCGACCTCGACGCCTCCCTCGCCGAGCTCGCCGAGGCGGCCGTGGCAAACGGCGCCGCCGAGGACACCGCGAGCGCGCGCGACCGCGTGAGCTGCCGCATCATGGGCACGCTCATGCCCAAGCCCTCCACGGTCGTCGAGGAGTTCCACGGCCGCCTGGGCGTGGGCGAGGCCAAGGCCGCGACCTCGTGGTTCTACCAGCTCTGCTGCGACGCCTTCTACGTGAGGCGCGCGGCCATCGCCCGCAACATCGAGTGGAAGACGAACACCCGCTGGGGCGACCTCGAAATCACCATCAACCTCTCCAAGCCCGAGAAAGACCCGCGCGAGATCGCCGCGGCCGGTGCCGCCAAGAACACCGGTGAGAAGTACCCCGCCTGCCAGCTCTGCATCCAAAACGAGGGCTACGCCGGCAGGGGCGCCGCGGCCGCCGGTGGCGCGCACCCCGCCCGCCAGAACCTGCGCATCGTCCCCATCGAGCTCGGCGGCGAGCGCTGGGGCCTGCAGTACTCCCCCTACGCGTACTTCAACGAGCACTGCATCGCCATGAGCGCGCACCACCGCCCCATGCACATCGACCGCGCGAGCCTCACCTGTCTGCTCGACTTCGTCGACACCGTCCCGCATTACTTCATCGGGTCGAACGCCGACCTTCCCATCGTGGGCGGCTCCATCCTCTCGCACGACCACTTCCAGGGTGGCGCGCATGAGTTCCCCATGATGAAAGCCGAGGTCGCAAGCGAGTTTTCCTTGGCCGGCCATCCCGGTGTGACGGGCGCCGTGCTCCGCTGGCCGCTCTCGGTGCTGCGCCTGCGCGCGGCCGATCGCGGCAAGCTGCTCGATGCCTGCGTGCATGTGATCGACACCTGGCGCGCCTGGTCCGACGAGAGCGTGGGCGTGCTCGCAAAGAGCGAAGACGGAACGCCGCACAACACCGTGACGCCCGTCATCCGGCGCGTCACGGCGGCGGGCGCGATCGGCGGCAGCCACTACGAGGCCTACCTTGCGCTCCGCTGCAACATCACCACCGACGAGCACCCGCTCGGCGTGTTCCACCCGCATGCGGAGTACCACCACATCAAGCGCGAGAACATCGGGCTCATCGAGGTCATGGGCCTCGCGATCCTGCCGCCGCGCCTGGTGAGCGAGCTTGCCGCCGTGGCCGAGCACCTGCTCGCAGGTGAGCTCGACGCGCTTGAAACCGACGAGCTCACCGCGAGCCATGCCGCCTGGGCACGCGAGGTCTACGCGCGTCGCGGCACCGAGCTCACGAGCGAGAACGCGCTCGGCATCCTGCACGAGGAGGTCGGCGCCGTCTTTGGCCACGTGCTCGAGAACGCCGGCGTCTTCAAGTGGGACGAGGCCGGCCGCGCCGCCCAGCAGCGCTTTATCGACGCGCTGTAGGAACCGAAAATCCCCCTCTCGCCAAGCGCACAACTTCATTCGACGCCCCGGATATGCAACGCATCCGGAGCGTCTCGTTTTTTGCGCCAACCGTCCAGCAACCGCCCGTGCGGCTCCAGTAAGCCGAACAAGAATGAACTGTTCTCCGAGGACTCCGTCTTCGCCTGCAACCGCTCGACGCAGCACGGGGCGTTCGCCGAGGCCGCATTGCACGAACCCCCTCTGCGCGCGACAATGGCACCTACATAGCCAGCGTGACGAGGGAGGACCCGCATGCCTTTGGAACCCAACGCTCTCAACGATCAGGAACTCGAGCAGGTCACCGGCGGGCGCCCTCGCCCAAAAAGAAAGCAACCTCGCAGCACAACGACGCCTGTCAAAGCTGCGCCCGAGCTCTCAGAAATTCCCATAGTGTACGTAACGAGCGCGCACGGAACGCCCGCAGTGTCAGGTGCTTTTATCGACATCCCCACCGATAGCGAGGCCGACAACCTGAATTAATTGTTTCGAACATGTGTCTAAAATTCGCCAGCTACCTGCGATAACGTCCGTTTACCCTGCGAATTCTACCGTTCGCATATTGGACCGCAGGCAATGTATGGGAGCACGCGACACAGGGGTACATTGAGGTCAGCGAGCCGGAAGGCTCACCAACATAGCCCCCTTTGGATGGCCGCCGCAGGTTCCTCCCGCGGCGGCCGTTTTTTGCCGCGGCGCCGTTGGCCCAAGCCGAGCGCACGGACGTTGGCTCGGTCCGAGTACGATATCGTTAGCCCAACCCGAGCGCCCGGTCGCCGAGCCGGTCCGAGCGCAACGCCGTTGGCCCAAACCGAGCCGCAACGCCATAAAGCTGGGTATCATCTCATCATCTGCGCCGAGCGTTCCGAGAGCTCGCCGCCCGCCCGAAAGGCCCTCTATGAAAACCATCATCCTTTACGCCTCGCGCCACCACGGCAACACCAAGAAGCTCGTGGACGCCATCGTGACTGCCCACCCCGAGGTCGACACGCTCGACGTCAAGCAGCTCGGCAAAGACGAGTACCCCGACCTCTCGGAGTACCACCTGATCGGCGTCGCCACCGGCATCTACTATTCCGAGATCGACAAAGACATGGCCCGTGTGCTCTCGAACGTGCTGCAGCCGCTCGACAAGGTCTTTGGCCTCATGACCTACGGCGGAAAGAACAAGTGGTACGGCAAAGACATCGACGGCATCTGCCGCATGAAGCAGGCCGTGTTCATGGGCGTCTACGGCTGCGCGGGCTACGACTCCTGGGGTCCGTTCAAGCTTGTGGGCGGCGTTCAGAAGGGCCACCCCACCGCAGACGAGATCCAGGGCGCTGTGGACTTCTTCGACAAGATCGAGGAGGAATACGGCGACATCATCGTGGAGGAATACGACAAGCGCAAGAAGCGCCAGGCCTACGAGGCGGAGCATCCGCGCGGCGGCCTCGTGTCGAACATCAAGCGCAGCGCCAAGAAGATCGCCAACAAGTTCTAGCAAAGCGCAGGCGCGGGCACAGGTCCAGCTCGCGGGCGCAAACCGCGCCCAACACAGCAATGCACACAACAAAGGGGCACCGACGCAGGTCGATGCCCCTTTTTCATATCACGAATCACAGAAGGCGAAATGCGCGTTCGGCACTTTAAAGCCGGTGCCGAACGTCCGAAGAAGACCGGGTACCGGCTCACTTCCCAAAGTTGAGCGAATAGCCCCGTCCACATATGGTGCAAATCCATTTCGCGCCTTCCGCATCGCCATCTGTAAGACACGTAAAAGCCGCGCCCGACGTCGCGTTGCGCAGGCCTAACACCCCATGCAACATACGGCGCCGGGCGCGGCAAGCAATCGCGGAAATGCTACGGTGAAGCTCCACCGCCGCCTAGCCAGTGGGCATCAAGCCGCGCCTACTCCGTGAACGCGCAGCCCACCGACTGGCCGCCCACGTAGGTCTCGGCGAGGGTCATGTCGGGCTCGAACACGCAGAAGTCCGCGTCGCGGCCCGGCTTGATAGAGCCGCATGTGCCGTCGATATGCGCCGAGCGGGCCGGCACCTCGGTCGCCATGCGCACGGCGATCTCGGGCGAGGCGATGCCCCAGTCGACGATATTCTTGACGCCTGCGGCGAGGGTCAGAACCGAACCGGCGATGGACTTGCCGTCTGCAAGCCAGCACAGGTTGTCCTTCATGACCACGGGCAGGCCACCGCTCATGTACTCACCCTCAGGCATGCCGCCGCAGCCCAGGCAGTCGGTGATCAGCACGGTGTGCTCCCAGCCCTTGGCGTTGAGCAGCGCCTTGATGGCGGCCGGGTTCACGTGCTTGCCGTCGCAGATGATCTCGGCATAGGTGTTCGGCGTGGTCATGGCCGCGCCCACGACGCCCGGCTCGCGGTGATGCAGGCCGCGCTGACCGTTGTAGGTGTGCACGAAGCAGGTTGTGCCGGCGTTCACCGCGGCAACGCACTCCTCGTACGTGGCGTCGGAATGCCCGATGCACGTCGCCACGCCCATCGCGTCGAGCGCCGCGGCGTACTCAACGGAGCCCGCGCGCTCCGGCGCCATCGCGCTCTTGACGATGCGTCCGCCCGCGGCCTCCTGCCAGGTCTCGAACGCGCTCACGCTCGGGTCGATGAGGTAGGCCGGATTCTGCGCGCCCACGTGCTTGGAGGTAAAGAACGGGCCCTCAAGGTAGATGCCCTGAATGCGCGCGCCGCAAAAATCGGGGCCGCGCTCCTCGTCGGCCGCGGCGATGGCCGCGCATGCGTCGCGGATGTTCTCCACGCTGTCGGTGAACGTCGTGGGGAGCCAGCTCGTGGTGCCCCTGCGCGCGAGCTCCGTCGACGAGATGTTGATGCCCTCGGGGTCGTTGTCGGTCGTCGCATGGTTGAAGAAGCCGTGGATGTGCGTGTCTACCATGCCCGGCGCGATCCACTTGCCCGAATAGTCGAGAATCTCGCAGGCGGGCTCCTCTGCCTGCCATGCGCCGAACACGCCGTCCTCTACGAGCAGATAGCCGCCGCATGCGGGGCCCGCGGGCAAAAAGAACTTGTCGGCCTTGATTGCATAAGTATCCATATAGCTGCCCTTTCGCTTGAATAAAACGATGCCCGCCCGCATGGTCGCGAGCGGGCATCGCCTGAGTCGATATGCGAGACCTTAAGCCTCAAAGGGGTGAATCGTCACGCCCTTGACCACGCGGTTCACGGTTCCGGTGGGGCTCGGCGTGTCGGGGGTGTTGCCCACGCGCACCGAGTTGAGCAGGCTCACGACCTGCGCCACCATCACGAACGGCAGC
>CAVDTO010000021.1:0-14693 GCA_963611895.1 bacterium | reverse complement strand
GCGCACGCAGACCGTGTTCCTTCCGGTCAAGAAGTACGTGGAGCAGCTCGTCCGTCTGCGCGACGACGAGTCGTACCCCATGCTCGCCGACAACCTCGTGTTCCTCACCAGCAGTTCCGACCCCGAGACGCTCGACCGCGACGTGCTCTACTCGATCCTCGACAAGCACCCCAAGCGCGCCCGCGCCTACTGGTTCCTCAACGTCCGCGTTACCGACGAGCCCTACACGCACGCCTACTCCGTGGAGACCTACGGCACCGACTACCTCTTCCGCGTGCAGCTCGAGCTTGGCTTTAAGGTCAACCAGCGCGTGAACTCCTACCTGCGCCAGATCGTCGGCGACCTCATGGCGAGCGGCGAGCTGCCGCCGCAGGAGCACACCTACTCCATCTACGACACGCGCGGCAACGTGGGCGACTTCCGCTTCTGCATGCTCCGCAAGACGCTCTCGCCCGACACCGACATCAACGCCAACGACCACCGCGTCATGACGGTCAAGTACACCGTGCGCCGCCTCTGCGGCAGCCCCGCGCGCTGGTACGGCCTGGAGAACTCCTCGGTCGTGATCGAGCACGTGCCGCTGTTCGCCAAGATGCGCCCGGCAACCAAGCTCCTGCGCAAGGTCGCCCCGACCGCGCGCGAGGCGGCCGAGGCCGAGCAGGCCGACGTCGACATCTTCTCGGACGACCTGGTGCACGGCAACGAGGCCGGCCGCTCCATGGTCTTCAACGTGACCGAGCTCTTGGAGTCGGTCGACGACTGCCCCGACGACGAGCCCGAGGAGAGCAGCGAGGTCCTCGAGGGCAGCGAGTAGATTCCGCTGAACAAAGCGAGCTTCTTCTGAGGGGCGCCGGCGCATCGCAGAGCCGACGCCCCTCTTCTGTTTTGGATCGGTATGGCTTTGAGGCCCAAGCGCCGCGGTTACGGGATGGTATGGTCCATGCGCCCGCAGCGCGCTAGGCCGTCTGGCGCCGTTCCGCACGCAACAACGCAAGCGTGCAATCGACACCATATGCCCAAAGCGCGCAGAACCGTCTGCCGTGCGGCCGCATACGCACCAACGCACGCGCGAGAGCGGGGTGTGGGCGGAGCCGAGCGTGCGAACACGAGCCGTAGGACCCATACCCGGCGAAAACGAAATCCGCCCCGCGGCTCGCATTTGAGCTGCGGGGCGGATTCTCATTCAAGCGGTCGCGGCCGGCCATCGCGCTCAAGCGAGACAGCGGCCAGGTCCAGGTCCAGGTCCAGGGCCAAGGCCAAGGATTCGGCTACACCAGCTTGCCGGCGAAGTGGTCGATCATGTGCTGGACCATCTGGGCCTCAAAGCCCACGAAGTCGCGCTTGCGCTCTTTGAGCTTTCCGTCGACGATCTCGTCGAAGCCGATCTTGGCCTTGATGTAGCGGGTCGACTTGGTGATGCCCTCGTGCGTGAGGCAGGCCTCCTCCATCTTCTGGGCGCCCAGGCCAAAGATCACGCGGGGGTTGTAGAGCACGTGCGGCTCGTCGTTGCCGTCGAGATAGACGCAGACCTTCTTGGTGATGCCGATCTGGTTGGCCGCCAGGCAGCCGGCGTCGTCGAGCGAGGCGAGCGTGTCGAGCAGGTCCTGGGCCACGGCCGCGTCGTCGGCGGTCGCGGGCTCGCAGCGCTGGGAGAGGATGGACTCGTCGTGGCAGAGTTCGCGGATCATGGGTGGTCCCTTCGTGTTGGGTTCTCGGGCGTGAGTTTCGCAAATGCGTCCAAAAGTATAGGCGAGCGGGCGGCCGCGGGCGCGAATCCACGCAGCAAATGCGTTTCGAGCATGCTAAAAAGCCCCCTCGGCGTGCATCTGACCTGCTGTTCGTGGTAGCTTATGCAGGTCGTGTATTTGGGCCGGGGGCGGCATGGGGCCGCACGGCCGAAGGAAAGGGGATACATGAACAGTTTTTTCCACTTCGATGAGCGCGGGTCGTCGTTCGCGACCGAGATGCGCGCCGGCCTCACCACGTTCCTGGCGATGGCCTACATCATCGCCGTCAACCCGGCCGTGCTCTCGGCCGCGGGCATCAGCGCAACCGCTCTCGCCTGCACCACCTGCGTGGGCGCGGGCATCATGACCATCCTCATGGGCGTGTTCGCCAACCGCCCGCTCGCCTGCGCCTCGGGCCTGGGCGTCAACGCCATGATCGCCGGCATCACCTCCACCGTCTGCGGCGGCGACTGGCACGTGGCCATGAGCGTCATCTTCCTCGAGGGCGTCGTCATCTTGTTGCTCGTGGTCTGCGGCCTGCGCGAGGCCATCATGGACGCCATCCCGGTCGTCCTGCGCCACGCCATCTCCGTCGGCCTCGGCCTCTTCGTGGCCATGATCGGCCTCTGCGACGCCGGCATCGTCGTTGCCGGTAACGGCACCGTCGTCGGCCTCGGCGAGGTCACCTCGCCCGCCTTCATCGTCGGCATCATCTCGATCGTCGCCACCGTCGCCCTCTCCGTGCGCAAGGTTCCCGGCTCTCTCCTGATCGGCATCATCATCGCCGTCATCGCCGGTATCCCCCTGGGCGTCACCCCGGCCCCGACCTCCATCGTGGCCCCGCTCGACTTCTCCTCGGTGGGCGGCCCGTTCGCTGCCACCAAGGACGGCAGCCTCGCCATCGTCAAGGTCCTCACCGACCCCACGCTGCTCGTCATCAGCTTCTCGCTGCTCATGAGCGACTTCTTCGACACCATGGGCACCGCCATGGCCGTGGCCAAGCAGGGTGAGTTCCTCACCGAGGACGGCAACGTCGAGAACATCCGCGAGATCCTCGTGGTCGACTCCGCCGCCGCTGCCGTGGGCGGCCTCATGGGCGTCTCGTCCATCACCACCTTCGTCGAGTCCACCTCCGGCGCCGCCGACGGCGGCCGCTCCGGCCTCACCTCCGTGGTCACCGGCGTGCTCTTCCTGCTCGCCGCGTTCTTCTCGCCCGTCGTCGCCTGCGTCTCGAGCGCTGCCACCTGCGGCGCCCTCGTCTACGTCGGCTACCTCATGATGAGCGAGGTCCAGGAGATCAACTGGTCCGACATCACCGAGGGCTTCCCGGCGTTCCTGATCGTCGCCGGCGTTCCCATGACCTACTCCATCTCGGCCGGTATCGGCCTGGGCTTCGTGGGCTACGTCGTCGTTGCCGTCTTTGCCGGCAAGGCCAAGGAGATCAAGCCCCTCATGTGGGTCGCTGCCGCTGCGTTCCTCGTCTACTTCTTCGTGGGCTAAGCGAGCCTTAAGCGTTCCGCACCGCTTCGGTGCATCCGCATACAAACGGCTAAAAGCCGGGACCGCAACCGCGTGGTCCCGGCTTTTTTGATGATGCGGGAACCGGCTCTTCCCGACAGGGGTTGGCTTGCGGAACACGGGGCTAACCCCCGGCTCGCAGCCAACCGGCTGCATTCAGTTATCTGTACCGATCTGCGGACGCATACGCATGAACAGCAGGTTGCAATCAGCTCAACTTGCCCTGAGTTACTTGCGCCCCAAAGCGTTGCTCCCTAAGGTTGAGCCAGTCGCATTCAAGGAGAGGCCATGCCGCACAAACGCAAGCTCGAAAAGGACATCCGCTGCCCGCTCGAATACGGGCTCGACGTGTTCGGCGGCCGATGGAAGTCGCGCATCATCTGCGTGCTCGCCGCCAAGAAAACGCTGCGCTACAGCGAGCTGCGCGGCGAGATGACCAACATCTCGGATGCCGTGCTTTCCGCCTCGCTCAAAGAGCTCATGGCCGACGGCATCGTGGCGCGGCAGAGCTTTGAGGAGATTCCCCCGCATGTGGAATACTCCCTTACCGAGAAGGGCGCATCGGTCGTGCCTATCCTGCAGGGCATCTGCCGCTGGGCCGGGATGTTCCACCGCGAGGTGACGGCCGACGCCCCCAAGCACTGCCAGCACTGCGACTTCAACGGCGCAGCGCATTCGTGAACGGAGCGGACCTATGGCCGACCTCGTGTCCGACAAAGAGATAACGATCTGGGGCGCCGAGGCTGCAACGCCCGGCACTCCCCTGCCGGCGATCTATCTCAACGTGTTTGAGGGCGACGGCGGCGACGTCTGGAATGCCTGCCGCAAACTCGAATGCCCGTCATTCACGCTCGTGACCATCGGCGGGCTCGACTGGAACCGCGAGCTGAGCCCCTGGGAATGCGACGGCACGGTGCGCGATGCCGAGCCGTTCGCCGGCGGCGCGGGCACGTATCTGCACGAGCTTTTGGAACGCATCGTCCCCGAGGCGGAAGCCGCACTCCCCGCCCCGCCCGCATGGCGCGGCATCGCCGGCTACTCACTTGCCGGGCTTTTTGCCCTGTGGACGCTCTGGCAAACGGACGCGTTCAACCGCGCAGCAAGCGCCTCGGGATCGCTCTGGTTCCCCAACTTTGTTGAACGGGCCGCAGCCGAGCCCCTTGCGGTCGAGCCGCAAGCGGTCTATCTCTCCCTCGGCAAAAAGGAGACCAAGACACCCAACCGCATGATGCGCCACGTGCTCGACGACACGCGCGCCATGGAAGCTCTCCTGCAGAGCCGCGGCGTCCCCACAACCTTCGAGCTCAACCCCGGTAACCACTTTGCGAACACAGACGCGCGCATGGCCCGTGCCGTCCAATGGCTGCTCGAGCATTGAGGCGGAGCTCGTGTAAGCAGTGGTCTGCGAGCCAGGTTCCCTTATACTGCGCCTGGAGAGATGAGGGTGCCGACGAGAGCTTGAGACGGACGGTCGCGTGCATTCAGCTAAGGACTCGCCAACTGTGTCGAAGGCTCCACTAGAGACCAAGCTCCGTTTGCTCCGATAACGGCCTCGCGACCTTAACGAGCCGCTGAGAACACAGGGGCGACCAACGCGGGCGCTCGCCGAGGGTCGGCGGCTACAATCGGATGCGTCAGCAATCCAGAAAGGAGCCGCTCGTGGCCGCCCTTCGCAAGAACCATCCCATCGCATTCTGCGTTCTCGTGTCGTTCCTCACGGTCGCCGTGCTCAACGGCGTGGGTCAGCTTACCGGCATGATCATGGCCTCCGGCCTCGTGCCCGATCCGCGCACAACCAACCCGTGGGTCTATTACATCCCGCGCGAGACGGCGCTCGTCCTCATGTGCTTGGCCATCCTCGCTGCAACCGGCAGGCTCTGCCTGCTGCGGCAGCGCGGCTCGGGCATCCTGCGCGGGATCCTTGTCGGCATGCCCATGTTCGCGTTGGCAGTCGCCGGCGGCATCGCGCGCCTCGCTTCCGAGCTTGAGAACGGTAGCCCCATCCCGCCTGCCGCCAACATCATCGTCTTCGTGCTCGCATTTGCGCTTGTCGGCATCGGCGAGGAGCTCTCGGGGCGCTCCATCGTTGCCGAGACGCTCCTTGAGCATTTTGGACTCAGCCGCAAGGGGATCTTTGCCGCCTGCGGACTCTCGGGCCTCTTCTTCGGACTCGAGCATCTCGCAAACCTTTTGCGCTCCGCCCCGGCCGGCGTGCTCGTGCAGGCCATGAGCGCGGCGTTCCTCGGCATGATGCTCGCCGCCATCTACCTGCGCTGCGGCAACGTCTGGGCCCCCGCCATCATCCACGCCGTCTGGGATATCGCGATCACCATCACGTCGCTCTTCGGCAGCAGCAGCGTCAACCAGCAGATCGGCGGCGTGAGCCCGGCCGCCGTGCTACCGGCCGCCATCTTCGCCGCCATCGCGATCTTTTTGCTCCGCAAGAGCAAGCTCGAGGAAGTCCGCCGCAACTGGAGCGACCTCGTAGAAGAGTCCAACGCGCAGTAATCAAACTTCGCTATTCAACAAAAATCCCGGCCTGCCCATGAGGTAGACCGGGATTATCTTTGATGGCTCGGCTCGGAATCGGAATCATGCCCCCATCGCACATAGGGACCATGCAACGATCGAATGAACCAAACGCGCGGGGCGGCCACACAACGAGAGCACAATAGCCGCGCACGGCAAACGCCGCTGGCATGGAAACAGATGCAGGACGCTTGCGTCCATCTCTACATAGGTAAAACCTATTGCAATCGGAATAATCTCGGTATTTTGCAATCGCGGCGTGCGCATCCATACTCTCACCGTACGCAAATCGAACGCACGCGCGCCTACCGCCGCCGGCGCGCCGAACCGAGAGGATAGACCAATGCCCTTCAAGTGCAACGCCCCGTTCCGCTTTGACGTCGTCGGCAGCTTCCTGCGCCCCGACGTCCTGCATCAGGCCCGCCACGACTTCAACGACGGCGTGATCGACGCCGCCGCCCTCAAGGCCGTCGAGGACGAGGCCATCCGCGACCTCGTGGCCAAGCAGAAGGCCGCCGGCCTGCACGTCATCACCGACGGCGAGTTCCGCCGCAGCTACTGGCACCTCGACTTTATGTGGGGGCTCAACGGCATCGAGCGCGCCACCGCGCGTCAGGGCTATATGTTCCACGACGAGGAGACCACGGCCGACACCGCCGTCGTTAAGGGCAAGATCTCCGGCGAGAACCACCCCTTCGTCGAGCACTTCAAGTTCGTGAAGGCGCTTGAGGACGAGAACACCGTGGCCCGCCAGACCATGCCCGCCCCCATCCAGACCTACTCCGAGGTCATCCTCGACCGCTGCGACGGCCAGGTCGAGAGCCTGCGTGCCGTCTACGCCGACGACGAGGAGCTCATCCAGGACATCGCCGCCGCCTACCGCACCGTGCTCGCCGAGCTCTACGCTGCCGGCTGCCGCAACGTCCAGTTCGACGACTGCACCTGGGGCATCTACTGCGACACCGACTTCGTGGCCAAGACCGGCATGAAGCCCGTCGACATCCAGAAGGTCTCCGAGCTGGGCGTTCGCCTGAACAACCTCGCCATCGAGGGCGCGCCGGAGGACCTCGTCATCAACACGCACGTGTGCCGCGGCAACTACCACTCCACCTACGCCTTCGAGGGCGGCTACGACCCCATCGCACCCTACCTCTTCGCCGAGGAGAACGTCCGCGCCTTCTACCTCGAGTTCGACACCCCGCGTGCCGGCGGCTTCGAGCCGCTCAAGCATGTTGCCGAGGGCAAGTACGTGGTGCTCGGCCTTGTTACCTCCAAGCAGCCGGGCCTCGAAGAGGAAGACCTGCTCGTGGAGCGCATCCAGGAGGCGGCCAAGTACGTGCCGCTCGAGAACCTCTGCCTCTCCCCGCAGTGCGGCTTTGCCTCCTGCGAGTGCGGCAACAAGCTCACCGAGGACGAGCAGTGGGCCAAGCTCGCTCTGGTCAAGCGCGTGGCCGAGCGCGTCTGGGCCGACGCCAAGTAAGGCGTGGAGCTTTAGAAGAACTGCGGGCGAATCGCCTGTTGCGCCTCGCAACGCGACGGGTCGCAACAGGCAGACGCCTCATCAGGGCGGCAGGACGAGGTCTTGCCGCCCTTTTCTGTTTGGCTATCTCGCTCGTGAGGCGTGGCCGCTCACACGCACGGGAGCAGAAGTTTGTAACATCTGTTCTACAAACTTGGCAAATTCAAGAAGTTTGTAGAACCGATTCTACAAACTTGCCTGATTCGCCCTTCGCGCGGGCGGAGCCGCTCGAGCGCCATGCAACGAGCGTCACGCCAGCGCCGTTCGAACAGGAGCTTTCCAGCGCGTCTGCTAGATATGCCGGCGCAGGGCCTCCACGTAGGCCTCGCCGTAGCGCGTGAGCTGCGTGTTCTTGCGCGTGATGATGCCGATCTCCATGTACTCGTCGATATCCAGCGGCACCGAGACGATCGTGGGCCCGTTCAGCTCGGCAGAGATCACGCCCGAACAGACCGTATAGCCGTCGAGTCCAACGAGCAGGTTGAAGAGCGTGGCGCGGTCGCGCACACGGATGTTGCGCGAACGGTCGAGTGTGCTCGTGAGTTCCTCGGAATAGTAGAACGAGTTGTAGCTCCCCTGCTCATACGAGAGAAACGGGTAGTCGGCCAGGTCGTCGAGGGTCACGCTCTGCTCCCCCGCGAGCGGATGGCCTGAGCTCACGAACACGTGCGGCTTGGCGCAAAAGAGCCCCGTGAACACGAGGCCGTTCGCGGCGATCATCTTCTCGAGCACCTCGTGGTTGCGGGCCGAGAGATACAGGATGCCGAGCTCGCTCTTCATGTGGGCGACGTCCTCGATGATCTCGTGCGTCTGCTCCTCGCGCAGGGTGAAGTCGTAGCGCCCGGCGTCGAAGGCGCGGATCACGTCCACAAAGGCGTTCACTGCGAACGAGTAGTGCTGGCACGAGACCGAGAAATGCGGCGCTTGCTGCGTCTCGCCCTTGTAGCGCCCCTCCAAAAGGTCGGCCTGCTCGAGCACCTGGCGCGCGTAGCCCAAGAAGGTCTCGCCCTCCTCGGTTGCCACCACGCCCTTGTTCGTGCGGTCAAAGATGTGCACGCCCATCTCGCGCTCGAGGTCGCGGATGGACCCGGTGATCGAGGGCTGCGACACGTACAGGCGGCGCGACGCCTCGGTGATGGAGCCGCACTCGGCGACCTTCACCACGTATTTGAGCTGTTGAAGCTTCATTGCACGGCCCTCCGGTTACGTGACGGTCGCCCCGCGCGGGCGCCGGGGCATGCAGCCATTCTAGCGGGATGCGGACGCATGGAAGCACCGCCGAGCGCAGGACCCGCGGCTTCATCACGAACGCTCCGCCGTCTGCGCAGGATTAAGCGGCAACCTCCATGCGGCTCAGCCACCCGCAGCCGCAACGGCACGTCCGCACCCCGTGCCCCTCGAACCCCGCCGCCGCGGCGCCCACGCACTCCCCCCAAACATCACGGAACCGTTTCGGTCCGGTACGGGTTCACCCTTCTACCGACCCACCGGGCCACACGCGGCGCGCGAACCGTATAATGTGGCGAACGATTGTAACTAACGACCACGTGGACCGCGCGAACGCTCGCCGATGTCAGAACAGGGATGCAACCATGTGCGACACAACGGACGACACCCGTCGTCTAGACGACGACCTCACCCGAGTCAGCGACTACCTCGACGCCCTCGCCCATGAACAGGAGGCGCCGGAGCTCGACCCCAAGACGGTCGCCCCGGCCATCCGCAGGCTCGCCGCGAGCGCGCTCGCCATGGGCGGCCTCGTGCGCGAGGAGCGCGCCCAGGCGGAGCGCCTGGCCCAGGGCGACTTCACTCAACCCGAGCACGCGGACAGCGAGAACCCGCTCACCGAGCGCTTCGACGAGATCCGCATGAACCTCGCCGTGCCCTACAAGATCGCCCGCGGCGTGGCCGAGCACGACTACACGTTCGCCGTGAACACGAGCAACCGCTACCGCTCCTACCTGGGCGGCGTCGCCGCGCAGATGCGCGACCAGCGAATGCAGCTCGAGTCGCGCGCGTACAAGGACTCCCTCACCGGCCTCGGCAACCGCGCGGCCTACGACCGCGACCTCGAGCGCCTCTGGAACGAGAAGACGCCCTACACCGTCGCGTTCATCGATCTCGACGGCCTCAAGCACTGCAACGACCACTACGGACACGCCGAGGGCAACCAGTACATCCTCCAGGTGGCCCACCACCTCGACCTGCACCGCCGCCCCGACGAGAGCCTCTACCGCATCGGCGGCGACGAGTTCATGCTCATCTCGCCGAACGACTCGAGAGAGGGCGTGGAGCAGCGACTCGAGGGCTGCCGTTCCACGCTCGGCACCATGACCATGGGCACGGGGCAGACACCCTTCAGCTTCAGCTACGGCTGCACGCACGCGGACCCGGCATGCGACGAGCGCGAGCAGGTCGCCGCCGAGACCGACCGGCGCATGTACCGCTACAAGGTGGCCAACAGCGCGCGCAGGCGCGGGCACAAGCCGGTCGAGCAGCAGCGGAGCTCGCTCACCGACCGCGAGGCGCTCAGGCACGAGCAGGACCGCATCTTCCAGGCCATGGCGCTCACGAGCTCCGGGCGCTACCTCTTCGTGTGCAACGTCGACACCGACCAGTCCTACTGGTCGCACAACGTCGTGCGCGATTTCGGCCTGCCGGCCGAGAACATGTACCAGATCGACCGCGTGTGGGCGCAGCATATCCACCCCGACGACGTCGCCGCATGGCGGGCGGACATCGACGCCGTCTTTGCGGGCAAGAAGCACCGCCACAACATGCGCTACCGCGCAAAGGACGCGAGCGGGCGCTACGTCATGGTCAGCTGCGCGGGCATTCGCCTCGACGGCGGCGCGGGCGAGCCCACGCTCTTCGTGGGAACCATCACCAACTCGAGCATCGTGGAGAGCACCGACCCCACGACCGGGCTCGACGACGCCCGCGCGCTCATAGCCGCCATCGAGGAGCGCCGCCGCTCGGGTGTGCCCACCGACTTCGTGACCTTCAAGCTCGAGAACATCGACCGCATCAACGCCGTCTACGGCTACGAGGCGGGCAACGCCGTGGTCTCGGAGCTCACGGGGCGCATTCTCTCGTGTCCCGAGAAGCCCGAGCACCTCTTTAGCTCCTACGGCCTGCAATACGTGCTCATGTTCGACAGCCGCCCCGACCAGGACCCGGCGCGCGTGGCCGACACCGTGCGCCGCGCGCTCGCCCACCCCGTCACGGTCCAGGGCGACGAGGTCGTAGCCGACGTGCACGTGGTCTCGGCACGCTACTCCTCCATAACCGAGCCGGCGCTCACCGTGCTCACGCACCTCAACCGGCGCATTGTCGCCGAGCAGCACTCCAAGGATCCCAAAAACGCCGCCTGCGCGCTCATTCCCGACGAGAACGGCCTGCTCAGCGAGCAGCGCGACAAGATGAGCGGCCTCATGCGCGGCAACGACTTCCTGCGCCTGGCCGACCGCTACCGCCGCGATCACCCGGGCGAGAGCCGTGCGATCGTCGCGCTCGACCTCGGGCACATGCGCATCTTCAACGAATGGTACGGACGCCAGGCGGGCGATTCGCTCATCGCCGAGGTCGGCAGCCACCTGCACACCATCGAAGCGCGCGACCTGGGGCTCGTGGGCTACTGGGGGCAAGACGACTTCGTGGCCTACATCCCCAACGACCGCGAGATGGTCGAGGAGCTCTACCGCAACGTCAGTTCGATCGTCTCGTCGCGCGACGACTCGATCGGCTTTCTGCCGGCCTTCGGCGTGTGCCCCATCGACCCCGCGCAGACGATCGACATCGTGCTCTACGACCACGCCAAGGCGGCGCTCGGCCGCGCCCGCAACGACTTCAAGGAGCGCATCAAGTACTTCGACCCCAAGGCCTACGTCGAGCGCGAGCGCGAGCACCGCCTGCTCACGGCCTTCCAGCACGCCCTCAACGAAGACAAGGTGAGCTTCTACATCCAGCCCCAGTACAACATCGAGAGCGAGGCCATCGCCGGCGGCGAGGCCCTCGCCCGCTGGCGGCTCGACGACGGCAGCTTCGTCTCGCCCGGCACGTTCGTGCCCATACTCGAGCGCAACGGCTTTGCGGTGACCCTCGACCGCCACATCTGGAACCTCACCTTCGCCTGGCTCTCCAAGCGCGTCAAGCGGGGGCTTCCCTGCGTGCCCATCTCAATCAACGTGAGCCAGAGCGACCTCATCTCGCTCGATGTTGCCGAGCATCTCGACCGCCTCGCCATGCACTACGCCGTGCCCACGCGCTACGTGAAGGTCGAGATCACCGAGAGCGCCTACGCCGACGACCCCGACGCCGTGCGCCAGTTCGTCGACAAGCTCCACGCGCGCGGGTTCAGCGTCTTCATCGACGACTTCGGCAGCGGCTCGTCCACCCTCAGCATGCTGCAGGCCATCGAGGTCGACGCCATCAAGCTCGACGGCCGGTTCATGGCGCTCGAGGCGAGCGAACCGGGCAAGAACGAGAACATCGTGGAGTCCATCGTGACCATGGCCTGGAACATCGGGCTGCCCGTGGTGGTGGAGGGCGTGGAGACCGCAAAGCAGGTGGACTTCCTCAAGCACCTGGGCTGCCGCTACGTGCAGGGCTTCCACTACTGCCGCCCCGTGCCGACCGGCGAATTCGAGCGGATGCTCGGCATCGCGGGCGCGATCGACCCCAAGGGCATCGTGCCGCCATCCGACCGCAAAACGCAGTAGCCGCCTGGGAGCCCGGCCGCAGGGCTGGGCCGGGCCGGGCCGGGCGCGCAAGTAGGATTTGACCCGCGCGGGGCAGCTCGGCACGCGCCGCCCGGCCGCCCGACCGCCCTACGTGCCGTTCATGCCGTGAGGGCGCCCTTTGGAGACAAGCGCGCAAGCATATCCGAGCGGTGGGTTATTCTGGTGAAGCGTAAATGCCAACGGAAGAAGAGCTCATGAGCGAGAGCCGCAACACAGAGAACGCGTGGGCGCACGCCGAGCAGCAGATCATCACCTGCCTGCGCAACATGGCCAAGCGCCCCGGCGCGGGAACCGGCAACCTCGGCCATCTCCCAGCCGAGCTGCGCGGCATCGGCGACGAGGTGGCCCGCACGGCCGAGGAGCTCCGCCGCCAGCGCCGCGACCTCGAGCGCAACGCCTTCACCGACCGCCTCACGGGGATCGCCAACCGCGCCGGCTACGAGCGCGAGATCGACCGCCTCTGGGCGCTGGGCGAGCCGTTCACCTGCGCCTACATCGACATCGACCAGCTCAAGCGCTGCAACGACGACTTCGGCCACGAGATGGGCAACCGCTACATCATCAGCACCTGCCGCGCGCTCGTGGAGTTCCTCGAGATGGGCGAGCAGCTCTACCGCATGGGCGGCGACGAGTTCATCGTGCTCTCGCGCACGACAAGCGAGCAGGAGCTCGAGCGCCGCCTCGAGCGCTGCCGCGCCACGCTCGTCGACGCCACCGCGGGTGGCGGGTTCCCCATGGTGCAGAGCTTCAGCTTCGGCTGCTCGGGCGTGAACCCGGCCGCCGGCGACAGCCGCCGCCAGATGACGCTCGACGCCGACCGCAAGATGTACTTCTACAAGATCCAGCACCGGGCCGAGCGCTCGCAGCCCAAGCGCAGCGCCGTCGTGCGCACCGGCTGCATGCCCGTCGACGAGCGCGTGTTCCAGGCGCTCTCGATGGCCGACGAGAACCGTTACCTGTTCATCATCAACCTCGACACCGATGAGTCGCACTGGTCGCTCAACGCCGTGCGCGACTTCGGCATGCCCTCCGAGCACCCCTACCGCTCGGTGGACCTCTGGCTCAGCCGCGTGCACCCCGACGACCGCGACAACGTGGAGAGCGAGGTCAGGGCCATCATCGCGGGCCAGTGGCACTTCCACACCATGCAGTACCGCGTGCTCGACGCCATGGGCGAGTACGCGCTCTGCGAGGTCACGGGCTTCAGACTCGACGGCGCCGACGGCGAGCCCAACGTGTACGCGGGCGCCATCGTCAACCGCAGCATGGCCGAGACCACCGATGCCGTCACGGGCCTGGGCGACGCCCACGCGCTCGTCACCGCCATCGGGCAGGCGCGGCGCACCGGCAACAGGACCGGGTTCATCATCGTCAAGGTCTGCGACCTCGACAAGGTCAACGCCCGCTTTGGATACGAGGCAGGCGACCGCGTGCTCTCGGAGACCGCCGGCTGCATCGTGGACGCCTCGCGCGCCAAGGCCCGCGTCTTCCGCGGCCACGGGGTGACGTTCGTCGCCGTGTTCGACGAGTTCTCCGAGGAGGACATGGAGGGCGTCAAGCGCGAGATCGCCGAGTCGCTCGGCTCGCCGGTGCTTTTGGGGACGTTCCCCTACATGCCGCCCATCCGCGTGGCCAGCGCCCATTACGAGATAATCGACTCCCAGCCCGCGACGATCATCGCCGAGCTCGGCCGCCTCGTGCACGAGGCCCCGCAGACCAAGGGCACCGAGCTGAGCTAGCGCCCGCGCGAGCCGCGGGTGGCTCTCAGCGCCGGACCCATTGCGTCCGCGCCCGTGCTCGGCCCGATGCCACCCATCGCGTCACCGCACGAGCGGCCGCACGCGCCTGAGCCCGCGCACGACCCGACGCCGCCCGTCGCGTCAGCGCACAAGTGGGCACAATCGCGCTTGAACCTGCACGCGACCCGACACCTCGCGGACCCGCCGCAAAATTCCTCTCGCATATCTCCCCTGCCCGGTGGTATAAGCGTTACCGAAGTTCACCGTAACAACGAGCAAGGGAGTGCTTATGAAGGTCCTCATGGTCAACGGCAGCCCCAAGGCGCACGGCAACACCGGCCGCGCCCTCGAGGAGATCGCCAACACGCTTTCTACCTACGACATCGAGACCGAAACGTTCCAGCTGGGCGGCAAGCCCATCCGCGACTGCATCGGCTGCGGCCGCTGCGGGGAGCTCGGCGGCAAATGCGTCTTTGACGACGACTGCCTGAACGAGCTCATCGAGCGCGCCAAGGAGGCCGACGGCTTCGTGTTCGGCTCGCCGGTCTACTACGCGCACCCCTCCGGGCGCATCCTCGACGCCCTCGACCGCGCGTTCTGCGCGAACTCCGCCGCCTTTGCGCACAAGCCGGGCGCGGCCGTCGCCGTGGCGCGCCGCAGCGGCACCACCGCCACCTTCGACGTGCTCAACAAGTACTTCTCCATCAACCAGATGCCCATCGTCTCCTCCACCTACTGGAACAACGCCCACGGGCGCGTTCCCGGCGAGTCGGAGCACGACGCCGAGGGCATGCGCACCATGCGCAACATCGGCCACAACATGGCCTGGCTCCTGCGCTGCATCGAGGCGGGCCGCGCCGCGGGCATCGAGGCGCCCGAGGCCGAGCGTGGCGAGATGACCAGCTTCATTCGATAACAG